>NZ_LWUA01000287.1 GCF_005222955.1 Blastococcus sp. CCUG 61487
GCGCCGTGCGGCGGGCCAGCGCGGCCGGGCGGGCTCCACCCCGGTCACGGTGGTGACCAGCGCGTCCAGGACCAGGCAGAGCCCGGCGCCGCCGGCGTCGACCACCCCGGCATCCCGCAGCGCGGCCAGCTGCTCGGGGGTGCGGTCCAGCGCGGCGCGGGCGCCGTCGGCGACCGCCGTCGCGACCTCCGCGAGACTGGTGCGCCCTCGGGCCACCTCGGCCACCGCCGCCTCCGCGGCCGCGCGGGAGACGCTGAGGAAGGTGCCCTCCTCCGGGTCGGCCACGGCGCTGTAGGCGAGCGCCGCCGCCTTCTCCATGGCGGCGGCGAACGCCGGCCCGTCGGCCGGCGGCCGGCCGGCCAGTTCGTCGGCCAGGCCGCGCACCAGCTGGGCGAGGATCGTGCCGGAGTTGCCGCGCGCGCCGAGGACGGCGCCCCGCGCGAGCACCGACCACACCGGCTCCGCGGCCTCGCCGCCGTCCGCCTCCACGGCGGCGAGCGCCGCCTGTGCGGTGAGCAGGAGGTTCGTGCCGGTGTCCCCGTCGGGGACGGGGAAGACGTTCAGCTCGTCCAGGCTCGCCCGCGCCTCGGACAGCGCCTCGACGGCGGTGCGGCACCATCGGCCGACCGCGGCTTCGTCGAGCACCAGCAGCACGGCCGGAGGGTACCCGTGGAGACCGACAGCACAGCCCGACCGCGGGGTCCGGTGGGGGCGGTGGCGGCACGCTGCCCGGACAGCGGTTAGACTCTCGGACGGTCTTGATGCGGCTGCTGTCGTGCGCCGACGTCTGAGAACGATCTGTCTTGAATTATCTAGTCTGGGAGTGATCCACCGTGGCTGCCGTGTGCGATGTGTGTGGCAAGGGCCCCGGTTTCGGTATGTCGGTGTCGCACTCGCACCGCCGCACACCGCGCCGTTGGAACCCGAACATCCAGTCCGTTCGGGCGCTGATCGCCCCCGGCAACCGCCGGCGCATCAACGCCTGCACCTCGTGCATCCGCGCGGGCAAGGTCGTGCGCGCCTGAGCAGGCGCCACACGACGGCTGAGCATCCGAACCCCGGAGGTCCTCGACCTCCGGGGTTCGTCCGTCTCAGGGGGCGCCGATGCCCCGGCTGCGAGCGGCGGTGACCACGAGGTCCACCACCGCGTCGATCGGCAGCGCGGTGCTGTCGACCACCAGGTGGTAGTGCCGCGGCGAGGACGCGTCGGTCCGGTAGAAGTACCGGACGTAGGCCTCGCGCGCGCGGTCGTTGGCCTCCATCTCGCGGCGCAGCTCGTCGGCCGGCCGCCCGTACCGGCGCACCGCCGCGTCGAGCCGCCGCTCCCGGGACCCGCCCAGCCGCACGTGCAGTGCGTCCGGACGCTCCCCGAGCACGATCGCCGCCGCACGCCCCAGCACCACCCCGCCGGGCCCGGACTCCGCGGCGATCTCGGCCAGCACCCGTTCGGTCTGCTCGCGGTAGGCGCGCGGATCCGGCTGCGGCATGGCCGGAAGGACCCCGCCGACGGGGTCGGGCATGCTGCCCAGGCTGGCCACGAGCCGCCACACCCCCCGGACCACCGTCTCGTCGTTGGCCTCCGCCTGCTCCACCGGGACGCCGAGCCGCCCGGCCACCTCCACCGGGATCGCGCGGTCGTGGAAGGGCAGCCCCAGCCGGTCGGCCACCGCCCGCGCGACCTCCGGTCCCGCGGCCCCGTAGGAGGCCGACACCGTCACGAGGCCCATGGAATCCCCTTCCCGTCCACCGGTTCGAGCCGTCTGCCCAGGAACACCGCGTCCGGGGCGCAGGCGTAGATGCCGTAACCCGGGACCGGCTCGTACCCCAGCGCTTCGTAGAGCGCGAGCGCCTCGGGTTGCTCCCGCCCGGAGTTGAGCACGACCGAGCGGTGTCCCGCCGCTGCCGCGCTGGCCTCGAGCGCCGCCATGATCCGGCGGGCCAGGCCCCGGCGGCGGTGCTCGGGGTCGACGTAGACGCGCTTGACCTCGACGCCCCCGGTCGGGACCGCCCGCCAGGCGCCGCAGCCGGCCGGGACGCCGTCGACCTCGGCGACGAGGAACAGCCCGGCCGGCGGCCGGAAGTCCTCGGGGTCCACGGGCGCCTCGTCGGGTCCGCCGTACCGCACCACGTACTCCTGCTGCACGCGCTCGACCAGCTCCTGGGCCACCGGGTCCTCGTAGGGCACCGGGCGCAGGCGCAGCACGGATCCGTCCCGGAGGCGCTCAGCCGAAGTGCACATGGCCCGTCCCCTGCGCGCCGAGCGACCGGGCGACCGCGTCGGCCGGCTCCCCGTTCACCAGCACGCCGGCATCCTGCCCTGCCGCCCGCACCGATCCGATCTCGGCCCAGCCCACGGGCAGCGGCGTGTCGGCCGGGAACGTCGCCACGAGGGCGTGATCCTCGCCGCCGGTCAGCACCCAGACGAGCGGGTCGACGCCCAGGGCGGCGCCCACCTGCTGCAGCGGCCCCTCGGGCACCAGGCAGGCGGCGGCCAACTCCTCCCGGTCCAGGTCGAGGACGACGCCGCTGTCCCGGGCGAGGTGGCCGGCGTCGGCGAGCAACCCGTCGCTCACGTCGCACATCGCCGTGGCGCCCGCCTCCGCCGCGGCAGGGCCGGCCGCGTACGGCGGCGAGGGCCGACGGTGGGCCTCGACGACGGCGACCGGGCTGCTGAAGCCACGGCGCAGCACGGCCAGCCCGCACGCCGACCAGCCCAGCCGCCCGGCCAGCGCGACGACGTCGCCGGGGCGCGCGCCCGAGCGCAGCACCGGAGGGCGCCCACCCAGATCGCCCAGCGCCGTCACCGAGAGCACCACTGCGTCGCTGTCCGGCGCGGATGCGACGGTGTCGCCGCCGACGACGGCCGCGCCGAGGGGGAAGCACTCCTCCGCGAGCCCCGACGCGACGCCCTCCAGCCAGGCCGTGGACGTGTCCGGAGGGCAGGCCAGCCCGACCAGCAGGGCGGTCGCCCGACCGCCCATGGCCGCGACGTCGGCGAGGTTGGCCGCCGCGGCCTTGTGCCCGATGTCCTCCGGCGAGGACCAGTCGCGGCGGAAGTGGCGGCCCTCGACGAGCACGTCGGTGGTGGCGACCACCCGGCCGTCGGGCGTGGTGAGGACGGCGGCGTCGTCACCGGGCCCCACCTCCGCGAGCCGGGCGGCCCCCGCGCGGGCGACCACCCGCGCGATGACGCCGAACTCCCCGACCACCGCGACGCTGTCCGCCGGGTCCTCTCTCGGGACGAGCGGGCGGGGCCGACTCACGTGGTGCCTCCAGTGGGTGCGGTAGGTTGCCGGACGTGGTCCACGCCTACATCCTCATCCAGACCGAGGTCGGCAAGGCCGCCCAGGTCGCCAGCACGATCAGCGAGATCAGCGGCGTGACCCGCGCCGAGGACGTCACCGGCCCCTACGACGTCATCGTGCGGGCGGAGGCCGAGAACGTCGACGAGCTCGGCCGCCTGGTGGTGGCGCGGGTCCAGTCGGTCGACGGGATCACCCGCACGCTGACCTGCCCCGTCGTCAACATCTGATCCGCGACCGCGAGCTCTGATCCCCTGACCGAGCACCAGCCCGCGCCGGCGCGTCCCGACGATCCGCTGCGGCGCATCGCCCTCATCGCCCTGGCCGTCCTCGTCCCGGTCGTGGTGGCCCTCGTGGTCCTGTCGACCGTCCTCGGCGGCGACGAGGACGACGGTGGCGGCGACGCCCGCGGTCCGGCCGAGATCGAGGGCACCGCCCCGCCCCAGCGCGCCGACCTGCCCCCGCTGCCGATGGAGGTCCCCCCGGTCACGCCCGAGGCCGACACCCACTGCCCCGCGCTCATGGGCGGCCTGCCGCTCGAGCTGGCTCGCCAGCAGTCCCGGCCCGTGCAGGCCGACTCGCCCTTCGCCTACGCGTGGGGCGATCCGGCCGTGGTCCTGCGCTGCGGCGTGGACCGGCCCGCCGGCTGGGTGGTCGGCTCCTCGGCGATCCAGATCAACGGCGTGCAGTGGTACGTCGACACCAGCGATCCGGAGACGACGGTCTGGACCGCCGTCGACCGGCCGGTCTACGTCGAGGTCAGCCTGCCGCGCGGTGTCGACAGCGCCCCGGTGACGGAGCTGACCACTCCCCTCGCGCAGGCGCTGCCCTACCAGGAGCCCACCCCGGGCCCCTGAGGTCCCCGTCCCGGTCACTCCCCGGGCAGCCGGTCGAGCTGCTCGCTCACCACCCCGCGGACCTCCGCCGTCGCGTCCTCGAGGGATCCGGCGACCGCGCTGGCCCACACGCTGAACTCACCTCGGGCGCACCAGGCGAAGGCGGCGGACCGGTGAGCCCGTCCTCCGGATCGGGCTCGTCCACCAGCAGGCGGCGGCAGCCCGGAGGCAGGTCCGGTGGCCCCTCGCTGAGCATGCCGCCGTAGTGGTCGGCCTCGTTGCGCGCGAGGTCCTCGGCGTAGGCGGCGGCGCCGTCGGCGTCGGCGAACCTGTCGACGGAGACACCCGTCTGCGGCCCGCCGTCGGCTCCCCAGAACCGCTCCCAGCCGTGCAGGTAGCCGTAGTCGCGCAGCACGTCCCGCTCGCGGACGGGGTCGTCGGCGTACCCGGCGACGTCCTCGACGCGCTTCGGCCCGGCCGGCGGCTCGATCTCGTCATCGGGCAGGCGCGGCAGCCCGGACGGCACGTCGTCCACGACCAGCGGCTCGAGGTCCGCCACGGCGGTCTCCGCCCGGCCGGCGTCGGCCGCATCCGCCGGTGCGTCGTCCTCGGCGCCGCAGGCGGGCGCGGCGGCGAGCACGGACAGGACGGCCAGCAGGACGGCCGGGCGCCCGACACGGGCCCGCCGTCCGGAGGTCACGGCCGTCCGGTGCCGGCCAGCGCGCAGGACACGAGCCGGTCGACCAGTTCGGCGAAGTCCACCCCGGTCGCCGCCCACATCCGGGCGAACATCGAGATCGGGGTGAAGCCGGGCATGGTGTTGACCTCGTTGATCAGCAGCACGTCGGCGCCGTCGGCGTCGGTGCCGAGGAAGAAGTCGACCCGGGCCAGGCCGCGGCAGTCCAGTGCGAGGTAGGCCCGCCGGGCGGCGGTCTGCACGGCCTCGGTCTGCGCGGGGGTGAGGTCGGCCGGGATGTCGAACTCGGCGGCGTCGTCGAGGTACTTGGCCGCGAAGTCGTACCAGTCGACGCCGTCGCGCAGCCGGATCTCGGCCGGGAGGCTCGCCTCCGGCAGGCCGGTGCCGCGGGCGGCCAGCACGCCGCACTCGATCTCCCGGCCGGGCACCGCCGCCTCGACGATGACCTTCGGGTCGACGGCGGCGGCCGCGGCGACCGCCGCCGGGAACTGCGCCCAGTCGGTGACCTTGGTGATGCCGATGCTGGAGCCGGCGCGGGCCGGCTTGACGAAGACCGGCAGTCCCAGCCGAGCGCGGGCGGCGTCGTCGACCACCGCGGGGTCGGCGCAGACCGCGCCGTCGGCGTCGCGCAGGACGACGTGCTCGCCCTGCGGCAGCCCCGCCGCGGCCAGGAGCTTCTTGGTGAACTCCTTGTCCATCGACGCGGCGCTGGCGAACACGCCGGACCCGACGTAGGGCAGGCCGCTCATCTCCAGCAGCCCCTGCACCGTGCCGTCCTCCCCGTAGGGACCGTGCAGCACCGGGAAGACGACGTCGACGGCGGTGAGCACCTCGCCCATGCCGGCCCCGGGCTCGAGCACCGCCAGGCCGCGGCCCGCGGGGTCGCCGACCAGGGAGACCGCGGTCCCGCCGGTGACCTCCGGCAGCGCGCCGTCGCTGATCTCCAGCCGCTGGTCGGGGTCGGCGAGCACCCACCGCCCATCGCGGGCGATGCCGACCGGCACGACCTCGTAGCGCTCCGGATCCAGAGCCGCCATCACCGCGCCCGCGGAGACGCAGGAGATGGCGTGCTCCTCGCTGCGGCCCCCGAACACGACTGCGACGCGCACCTTGCCTGCCTGCCCGCTCATCGGGACGACCCTAGCCGCCGACGCCGACGGTCCGCGTCGTCCCGCCGGGGCGCGGCGGGTGTGGCAGCCTCGGTGCGTGCAGGCGCCGGCAGCTCCCCCCGCGAAGACGTTCCCGCGGCGGCAGCGTCTGGCCGGGGCGGCCGTCCACCTCTACACCGCCGCCGGCTCGGTACTGGGCCTGCTCATCGTGCTGGCCGCCGTCGAGGGCGAGGTGGAGACGGCGCTGTGGCTGGTCCTGGCCACGCTGGTCGTCGACGGCACCGACGGCATGCTCGCCCGCCGTCTCCGGGTCAAGGAGACGATCCCCTGGTTCGACGGCGCCCGGCTGGACGACATCGTCGACTACCTCACCTACGCCTTCGCCCCGATCGTGCTGCTCTGGACCACCGACCGGCTGCCCGACGGCCCGGCCGGCTGGGTGGTGGCCGCGCTGCCCCTGCTCGCCTCCTGCTACCAGTTCTGCCGGGTGGACGCGAAGACCGAGGACCACTACTTCCTCGGCTTCCCGAGCTACTGGAACGTCGTCGCGTTCTACGCGATCGTCCTGGACGTCGGCACCACCGGCGTGGCCGTGGCCCTCGTCGTGCTCACCGTGCTGGTGTTCGTCCCGGTCAAGTACGTCTACCCGTCGCGCACCGGGCTGCTGCGGAACCTGAACCTGGCGCTGGCCGCGGCGTGGCTGGTCAGCTACGCCGTGCTGCTGCTCCAGTACCCCGACCCGCACCCGGTGGTCGTCGTCCTGAGCCTGGGCTACCTCGTCTACTACGTCGCCGTGAGCGTGTGGCTGACCGTCACCGGTGGGCGCCGGGCCCGCTCAGCCGAGGCCGTCGAGGGCGGCTGACAGGTCCGCGACGAGGTCCGCGGTGTCCTCGATGCCGCAGGACAGCCGGATGAACCCGGGCGGGACGGCGTCGGCGCCCCACTGGGCCCGCCGGTCGATCGTGCTGTGCACCCCGCCGAAGCTGGTCGCCGCCGACCACAGCCGGGTCCGGGAGAGCAGCCGCGCCACGGTCGCCTCGTCGGCCAGCTCGCAGGACAGCACCCCGTTCGGCCGCAGCATCTGCCGGCCGGCCAGCGGGTAGGACGGGTCCTCGGGGCGCCACGGCCAGCGCAGGTTCGTCACTGCGGCCGAGCCGGCCAGGACCTCGGCGACCGCCGCGGCGTTGGCCGCCTGCCGGGCCAGCCGCAGGTCCAGGGTGCTCATCGACCGGTGCCCCAGCCACGCCTCGAACGGCCCGGGCGTGCTGCCGGTACGGTCGCGGAAGCCCTTGAGCCGCGCGAACAGCTCGTCGTCCGCGGTGCTGACGTGCCCGAGGAGCAGGTCGCTGTGGCCGGTCAGCGCCTTCGTGTCGCTGCCGACGGTGAGGTGCGCCCCGAGCTCCAGCGGTCGCTGGCCGAGCGGCGTGGCCGTGGTGTTGTCGACGGCGACCAGCGCCCCCTCCGCCCGGGCGGCGCGGGCCACCGCGGCGATGTCGCAGACGTCCAGCCGCGGGTTGCTCGGCGTCTCCAGCAGCACCATCGCGACGCCGGCCAGCCCGTCCTCGGCCGCCACCCGCTCGATCTCCGGTGTGGGCACCTCGGTGACCTCGATGCCGAAGCGGGCCAGCTCCTCGGCGCCCAGCATCCGGGTCGTGTAGTAGCCGTCCGAGGGCAGCACCACCCGGTCGCCGCTGCGCACGAAGGCGAGCACCGCCGCGGTCAGCGCCGCCATGCCGGTGGCGAAGGAGAGGCAGCGACCCCCGTCGAGCTCGCCGACAGCGGCCTCGAACTCGCGCAGCGTGGGCTGGTCGGTGCGCGCGTAGGCGTCCAGCCCGCCCTCGCGCGGTGGCTGGTCCCCCAGGTGGAAGGGCGCGGCGAACACCGGCGAGGGGCGCAGCGGCGCCCCGGGGACCGGGGCCTCCTCACCCGCCCGCACCGATCGCGTGCCGTCTCCGTACGGAGCGGTCATTCGGGCTTCGCCTCTCGCGACATCATCGCCTGCACCATCCGGGCCGCCGGCTCGCCGTCGTGGCACACCCGGACGACCGCCTCGGTGATCGGCACGTCCACGCCGTGCGCCCGCGCGAGGTCGAGCACCGACCGGCAGCTCTTCACGCCCTCGGCGGTCTGGTGCGTGCTCTCCTGGACCTGCTCGACGGTCATCCCCCGGCCGAGCTTCTCGCCGAAGGTGCGGTTCCGGGACAGCGGGGAGCTGCACGTGGCCACCAGGTCCCCCAGCCCGGCCAGGCCGGCGAAGGTGGTCAGCTCGGCACCGAGCGCCATGCCGAGCCGCGCGGTCTCCGCGAGCCCGCGGGTGATGAGCGAGGCCCGGGTGTTGTCCCCGAAGCCCAGCCCCTCGGCGACCCCGCAGGCCAGCGCGATGACGTTCTTCACCGCGCCGCCGAGCTCGCAGCCGACCAGGTCGGGGTTGGTGTACGGCCGGAAGTAGGGGGTCTTGCAGGCGCTCTGCACCTGGGTCGCGCGGTCGCCGTCGCTGCAGGCGATCACCGTGGCGGCCGGCTGCTCCTCGGCGATCTCGCGCGCGAGGTTGGGGCCGGACAGCGCAGCGACCCGGTCCCGGCCCGCCCCGGTCACCTCGCAGATGACCTCGCTCATCCGCTTCGTCGTCCCGAGCTCGATGCCCTTCATCAGGCTCAGCAGGGTCGCGTCCGCCGGCAGGTGCGGCGTCCACGCGACGAGGTTGTCGCGCAGCGACTGGGACGGGACGGCGAGGACCACGAGCTCGGCCCCCTCGAGGGCCTCCGCGGCGTCCGTCGTCGCCCGCACCGCGGCGGGCAGCCGGATGCCGGGCAGGTAGTCGCGGTTCTCGGCGTCCTCGGTGATCGCCCGGGCCAGCTCCGGCCGGCGGGCGTGCAGCGCCACCTCGCACCCGGCGTCGGCGAGCACCTTGGCGAACGTCGTGCCCCACGAACCGGCCCCCAGGACCGCCGCCCGCGTCACGCCGCGCCTCCCGCGACGTCGCCGGGGAGCTCGCGTGCGGGACGGGGGTAGAACGCCGCCGGCGCCGCCTCGCCGCGCAGCTCCGCGAGCTGGTCGCGGACCCGGCCCATCAGGAGTTCCGTGGTCTCGCGCAGGAGCGCCGCGTCCACCGGCCGCCCGGCGCGCACCTCGGCCCGCCGCGCGGAGAGGTCCAGCGGCTCGCCGATCGAGTACGTGGCGGGCGTGCGCAGCCCCAGGTGCAGCTTCTTCGTGTGGTAGTCGTGCAGGAACTGCGGGCCCCACTGGGCGACCGGGAGGACGACGGCGTCCGTGGTCAGCGCCAGTCGGGCCGCACCCGTCCGCGCCTCCATCGGCCACCAGTCCGGATCGCGGGTCACCGAGCCCTCGGGGTAGATCACGACGACGTTGCCCGCGGCCAGGTCGGCCTGCGCGGCGGAGAGCGCGCCTTGCGCGTCGGAGGTGTACCTCGCGACGGGGATCTGCCCGGCCGACCTCAGGATCGCCCCGGCCAGGCCCTTGAAGACCGACTCCTTGGCCAGGAAGTGCGGCATCCGGCCGTGGTCGAACACCAGCCGGGCGCAGGAGATCGGGTCGAGGATCGAGACGTGGTTGGCGACGACGAGCACCGGGCCCCTGGTCGGGAAGCGCTCGCTGTGGCGGTAGCGGATGCGGAACATCAGCTTCGACGCCGGGAACACCACCGCGATGCACAGCCAGAACGCCCAGCCGATGCGGCCGCGGGTGGCCCACTTGCCCGGGCGCCGGCTGCCCGGCTGCCGGTCCGGCGAGGACGCACCCGGCGCCGGCTCCCGCCAGGACGTCTGCTCCGCCACGGCGCCTCCCGTCTCGTGTGATCTGACCCATGATCGTGCCTTGCGCTCCCCCCGTACGGCCACAGGGTCCCCCGGAACGGCGGCCGCGTCGCGGCGGTGTGCTGCGATGGCCGCCATGTCCCCCTGGTCGGTCGTCGTCCCCGCGAAGCGGCTCGCCGTGGCCAAGACCCGCCTGCGGCCGCTGACCGAGCACGTCCCCGACCTGCACGACGCGCTGGTCCTGGCGCTGCTGGCCGACACCGTCGCCGCGGCGGTGGCCTGCCCGCTGGTCGCCGACGTCGTCGTGGTCACCGACGAGCCGGCCGCCGCCGACCTGGTGGGCGGGCTCGGTGCGCGCTCCGTCGCGGACCGGCCCGACCGCGGCCTCAACGCGGCGCTCGAGCACGGCGCCGGGGAGGCCACCACCGAGGCGGTCGCGGCCCTGTCGTCGGACCTGCCCGCGCTGCGTCCGGCGGAGCTGGCGGCGGCCCTCGGGGCGGCGGGCGCCGGCCGGTGCTTCGTCGCCGACGCCCAGGGCAGCGGCACCACGCTGCTCACGGCGGTCGGCGTGCCGCTGCGCCCGCGGTTCGGCCGGGACTCCGCCCAGGCGCACCGCCAGGACGGCGCGGTACCGCTCACCGGGGACTGGCCGGGGCTGGTGCGCGACGTCGACACCCCCGACGACCTGCGAGCCGCCGTCGCCCTGGGTGTGGGCGGCCGGACGCGGGCCCTGCTGGGCGCTTCACCGACTCTCGCCGTTCACCTGGGTGCGGCACGATGACGAGGTGGCCTCCCGCACCGACGACGCCCCGCTGCCGGCCGACCGCTTCCTGAACCGGGAGCTGTCCTGGCTGGACTTCAACGCCCGCGTGCTCGAGCAGGCGGAGGACGACGGCCTGCCGCTGCTGGAGCGGCTGAAGTTCCTGGCGATCTTCGCCAGCAACCTCGACGAGTTCTACATGGTCCGCATCGCGGGGCTGAAGCGCCGGCAGAGCACCGGACTGACGGTCCGCTCCCCCGACGGGCTGACCATCCGCGAGCAGCTGCACCTGGTCACCGCCCGCACGCAGGAGCTGGTCCAGCGGCACTCCGACGTGTTCAACAAGGACGTGCTCCCCCGCCTCGAGGCCGAGGGCGTGCAGATCGTCCACTGGGACGAGCTGGAGGAGGCGGCCGCCCTGCGGCTGCGCGAGTACTTCCGCGACCAGGTCTTCCCGGTGCTGACCCCGCTGGCCGTCGACCCGGCGCATCCGTTCCCCTACATCAGCGGCCTGTCGCTCAACCTCGCGGTGTCGGTGCGCGACCCGGAGACCAACGTCCCCCGGTTCGCCCGGCTGAAGGTGCCCAACAACGTGCCCCGGTTCGTGCCGGTCGGCACCGAGAACCGGGCGACGTTCCTCCCGCTCGAGGACCTCATCGCCGCCCACCTGTCCCAGCTCTTCCCGGGCCTGGACGTGCTGGACCACCACTTCTTCAGGGTCACCCGCAACGCCGACCTCGAGGTGGAGGAGGACCGCGACGAGGACCTGCTGCAGGCGCTCGAGCGGGAGCTGGCCCGCCGCCGGTTCGGCCCGGCGGTGCGCCTCGAGGTGGCCGAGCCGATGGATCCGCGGATCCTCGAGGTCCTCGTCTCCGAGCTGGAGGTGCAGCCGGAGGACGTCGTCCACGTCCCCGGGCTGCTCGACCTGGCCTCGCTCATGGAGCTCTACGACCTGGACCGGCCGGAGCTCAAGGACGAGCCGTTCGTCCCGACGACGCACCCGCGGCTCGCGGAGGGCGAGACGCCCACGAGCGTGTTCGCCACCCTGCGCGAGGGGGACGTGCTGGTCCACCACCCGTACCACTCGTTCGCCACGAGCGTGCAGCGGTTCATCGAGCAGGCCGCCGCCGATCCGAACGTGCTGGCGATCAAGCAGACGCTCTACCGCACCTCCGGGGACTCCCCGATCGTCAACGCGCTCATCGAGGCGGCCGAGGCGGGCAAGCAGGTCGTCGTCCTGGTGGAGATCAAGGCCCGCTTCGACGAGGAGGCCAACATCAGCTGGGCCCGCTCGCTGGAGCGGGCCGGCTGCCACGTGGTCTACGGGCTGGTCGGGCTGAAGACCCACTGCAAGACGGCGCTCGTGGTGCGGCGCGAGGGCGGGGTCATCCGGCGGTACTGCCACATCGGCACGGGCAACTACAACCCGAAGACGGCGCGTACCTACGAGGACCTGGGCATCCTCACCGCCGATCCGCGGGTCGGCGCCGACCTCACCGACCTGTTCAACGTCCTCACCGGCTACTCGCGGCAGACCAACTACCGGACGCTCATGGTCGCGCCGCACGGCATCCGCAACGGGCTGGTGGAGAAGATCCGCCGCGAGGTGCGGCACGCCGCGGAGGGCCGCCCGGCCGGGATCCGCATCAAGGTGAACTCCCTGGTGGACGAGGAGGTCATCGACGCCCTGTACGAGGCCTCGCGGGCCGGCGTCCGGGTGCAGCTCCTGGTCCGCGGCATCTGCGCGCTGCGTCCCGGCGTCCCGGGCCTGTCGGAGACCATCCAGGTGCGCTCGATCGTCGGCCGCTTCCTGGAGCACAGCAGGGTGATGTCGTTCGAGAACGCCGGCGAGGCCGAGTGGTGGATCGGCAGCGCCGACCTCATGCACCGCAACCTCGACCGCCGGGTCGAGGTGCTGCTGCGCGTCTGCGACGAGGACGCCCGCAGGCAGCTCGAGGAGACGCTGGCGCCGGCCATGGAGCCCGGTGTCCGGTGCTGGGAGCTGCGCAGCGACGGCACCTGGGAGCGGCTGGAGGGTCGCGACTACCAGGTCGGACTGATGAACCGCATCCATGCCCTCGCCGGCTGAGGGCCCGGTGATCGCGGCCGCCGGAGGTGTCGTCTGGCGGCCCGCCGACGGGGAGATCGAGATCGCCGTCGTCCACCGGCCGCGGTACGACGACTGGTCGCTGCCCAAGGGCAAGCTCCACCCCGGGGAGCACCCCCTCGAGGCGGCAGCGCGCGAGGTGTTCGAGGAGACCGGCCTCGGCGTGGTGGTCGGCCGCCGCGGACTCACCACGCGCTACGCCGTCGACGGGGTGCCCAAGCGGGTCGACTACTGGCTGATGCGCAGCACCGGGGGCGGCTTCGCACCCGACGACGAGGCCGACGAGCTGCGCTGGCTCTCCCCCGCGGACGCCGCCGAGCTGGTCACCCACCAGCACGACCGGGAGGTGATCGCCGACGCCGCGCGGGTCGACCTCCCCCGCGAGGTGCGCCTGCTGCTGGTCCGGCACGGCAAGGCCGGGAGCAGCGACCGGTGGGAGGGTCCCGACGACAGGCGCCCGTTGACGCCGGCCGGCGAGAGACAGGCCCACGAGCTGGTCCGGCTGCTTGCGTTCGCTCCGAGAGCCGTGCTCAGCGCGTCACCGCTGCGCTGCCTGCAGACCGTGACGCCGCTGGCCCAGCACCTCGGGGTCCGGATCGAGGAACAGGCCGTGTGGGGCGAGCCGGAGTTCGGCGGGGATCCGCAGCGGGCGCTGGAGTCCGCGCTGCGGATCCTCGAGGGCCCCGACGTCACGGTGGTGTGCAGCCAGGGCGGGACCATCCCCGCCGTCCTCCAGGCCCTCGGAGTGCACGGCCACGGCGTCCCCGGCCTGCTCCCGCCGGCCGCCAAGGGCAGCGTGTGGGCCCTCGGCGGCCGTCCGGGAGCACTCGTGGCCGACTACTACCCCTCCCTCTAGGGCCAAAAGCACGCTTTTGGCCCCCTAGATGTTCTGCCCTGACAGGTTGG
>NZ_LWUA01000288.1 GCF_005222955.1 Blastococcus sp. CCUG 61487
GGGCCCGGGCGGTTCGCCCACGCGCTGACCCGCGCCAAGCAGGCCCGAGCCGAAGCCGAACGGGCAGCCGCCCTTCTGGGGGAGCTGACCGCCGCCGGGCGCACCGTGCTGGACGAGGACACCGGCCGCGCCGCCACCCGGCTGGCCGACCTCGCCCACGACGGCCGGCCGCTGACCGCCGAGGGCCACGCCGGGTGCCCCGGCTCGGCGGTTTACGTCTGCACCAGCGGCTGGCAGGGGCCACAGGTCGTCGAGGTGTGCACCGACCCGGCCGGCAACGGCCACCGCGACCGCTGGACGGCCACCGCGCTGCCCGCCGGCACAGCAGCCGAGGAACCGAGCGAGGGCGAACGCGAGGCCGCCGCAGCCGAACGGCGGGCCACCATCGAGAACAACAAGGCGATGGCCGCAGCCAACGAGACCCGCCGCGAGTGGATCAAGGGCCTGCTGCAGCGCAAGACCGCACCCAAGGCCGCGCTGCGATTCGCCGTCGAAACCATGGCCGCCGACCCCCGGGCGTTGTCCCGGTGGCTGTCCGGGCAACCCAACCGCGCCCAGGACTCCGCCGCCGCCGACCTCGGCATCGACGCCCCCGGCCAGTGGTGGACCACCCGGGACAAGCCCGCGCTGACGCTGACCAGCGGCGAACAGGTGCCCGACGCCCGGCTCGCGGTGGCGCTGCTGGCCCACGTCGCCGGGGCCATCGAGTCCGGGCTGCACCGCCAGTCCTGGCGCAACCCCGGCGCCGGCGACGCCCGCTGGCTGCGATTCCTGGTCTCCTGCGGCTACACACTCGCCGGCATCGAACGGCAGATCGTCGACGCGGTCGACCAACCCACCGCCGATCCCGCACCCGACGCCACCTGACCGGCGTCCGGCCGTCCCCGCACCCCCGCGGGGGCGGCCACGCCGAGGCGGGGGCTGGTTCGGGGTGGCCGGCCGGCGGCGGGGGTCGCGCGAGGCCCCGCCGCTGGCGCGTCGGAGCCACCCGTCAGCAAGCTGCCGGCGGGCCTGCCGGCCCGACGCGCTCACCAGCACCGCGACCGCCGCCCGACACCCGTCACCGGCCGCGACTGTCAGACCCCAACGGCACACTCACCCCCGACCCCGCCGGCCGGGAGGAGGGAGAACCCAGTGATCTTCGAACCCAGAGCCGCCGACCTCGACCCGGTCGACGTGGAGAACGCCCTGCTGCGCGCCGCCCTCGGCGACTACTGCGACGAGGCCGCGATCCTCCTGCTGATCACCTCCGGCCACTGGCTGCCGCAACTGCAGCACGCCGGGCTGATCACCATCGACGGAGACGTGGAAGGGGAGGGACTGTGGGCCCACATCAACTGGCCAGACCTCGACGAGGCCGTGCGCATCGGCACCATCATCGGCAGAAGCAGCGACCATCAGGTCCTGCGGGCAGCCGCCAGCATCGCCGACGGCCACCCCGTCGACCTCGGCGACCTCGCCGCCGGCCTCGACCGCCACGCCCTCACCCTCGTCCTCGCCGCGATCGCCCACGCCGCCGGCAGCCACGAACCCCGCAGCATCACCCACGCCCCTGACGGCGTCCCGCACCCGAGTGACCGACTGCCACCGCTGGTCCCCTGGCCCCAGCCGAGCCCCCGGTAACCGTCGCGAAAGGGCGACGCCCGACACGGCACCGGCAAGAAGGGCACCGAGCGCCGACGGCCGCCTGACCCGATAAGCCGAACTCGATGTCCCCGGGGCTCGGGGAAACCGACCGCAGCCGGGACAGCCAGGCGCCTCGCCTCACCGGCCCCAGTCGTCGCTGCCCACGGGCTCGATGATCACCGGGCGTTCCTCGAATGGGAACTCGACACGGCCGAGATCCTCCGGCGGAGTGGTCGAACCCCCGCCACGCGCTGCATTAGGTGTCGCTGCAGGTCGTTCCAGCCCACGTCGTCGTCACAGGCAGGTGCCCGTAACCGGGCCCCGACGGGGGAGATGAACGCCGCCCGGGAGGCCAGTGGGGTGCCGCCTATGGGTTCGCGCACCTCTTTGACGGTTCCACTGCATGGACCCAGCGGGGCATGGCTCGGGTGCGGATTTCAGGCGACCGTCCTCCCGATGGAGGGCACCGGCCGAGCCGCCCGGCGCTCTGCACGGTGCGCCCGCGGCATTCAGGCGCCCAGGATCTCCTTGGTGACCGCGGACTGCTCGGTCAGGACACCACCGATCACTGTCTGGGTCTCGTTGATCCTGCCGACCGCGGTGTTGATCGCGTCGAGGGCGCCGACCACCCGGGAGACTTGCTCTTGAATCGCGGTGATCTTGCTGTCGACCTCGGTGGTGGCCCGGGCGGTTTCGTTGGCCAGCTCCTTGACCTCGCCCGCGACCACGGCGAAGCCGCGTCCGGCGTCGCCGGCGCGGGCGGCCTCGATGGTGGCGTTGAGGGCGAGCAGGTTGGTCTGCTCGGCGATGCCGCGGATGACCTTGACGACCTTGTCGATGTCGCCGGACAGTTCGCCCAAGCTGGTGACCTCGGCGTTGGCGTCAGAGGTCAGCCGCTGACTGTCGGCGGCGACGGAGGAGGCCGACAGCACGTTGCGTTCCAATTCGGTGATGGAGGTCAGCAGTTGGTCTCCGGCGGTGCCTAGTCGATCTTCGGCGGCGAAGCGCTCCAGGGCCTGGCCGAGCAGGAAGGCGGTGTTGCGCAGCGCGTCCTCCCGTCCGGGGGAGAGGGTGATGGTCTCGGTGACGAAGAAATCCATGGTGCCGACCACGACCTTGCCGACCAGGATGGGCAGGCAGACGCCGGACTTGACACCGGCGCGCTGCGCGGCGGGGGCGCGCACGCAGTCGGTGACCTCGCCGAGGTCGGGCACGAACACCAGGTCCCGGGCCCGCCATGTGCGGCCGGAGAGCCCGACGCCCTCGGCGAAGGACGCCTTCATGGTGATCTGGCGGAACTCCGGTCCGGCGTCGCCGGACTCCTGCACGAACCGCAGCACGTGCTCGGTGGGGTCGACGGCCCAGTAGGAGGCGTAGGCCCAGCCGAAGCCTTCGCGGATGGTCGCCAGCGCCCGGGTCATCGCCTCGTCCTTGCTGGATGCGGTCGACACCGCGCGCAGCACGTCGTTGATCGCGGTCGTGTCCTCGGCGGCCTTGATCTGGCGTTCGGCGGTGGCTACCCGTTCGATCGCCTGGGAGACGAGCACCCCGACGGCGCGCAGCGTGTCCAGCCGCTCCGCGGACAGGTCCAGGGTCTCGGTGGCGAAGAAGTCCATCGTGCCCGTGACCTGGCCGCCCTCGATCAGCGGAAAGCACACCCCGGAGCGGACTCCTGCCCGCTGCGCGGCGGGGGCCCGCACGCAGTCGGTCACCTCGCCGAGGTCGGGTACGAACACCAGGTCCTGGGCCCGCCATGTGCGGCCGGACAGCCCGACGCCCTCGGCGAAGGAGGCGGCCAGGGTGACCTCGCGGAACTCAGGTCCGGCGCTGCCAGACTCCTGCGCGAAGCGCAGCACCTCGCTCTGCGGGTCTAGTCGCCAGTAGGAGCCGTAAGCCCAGCCGAACCGCTCACGGACGGTGTCCAGCGCGACGTCGACGGCGGCCTGCACGGTATCGGTAGCGGCCAGCGCTCGTACCACGGCCGTCACCGCGTGCACGTTGGCGTGCGCCTCCCCGATCTCGTCGCGGTGCTGCTCGGCCGCACGTCCCGCGCGTCTCCACACGTGTTGATCCTCCGCCGGCAGTTTATGAGTGGTGTCGCTCCATGTTCTCGTCTGCTGCGTTGCGGGTCTAAAGCCGAATGAGGGCAGCAGTTCACCGGAGGAGCCTCCTGTACAGGAGGGAACGTGCAGGTGGGCCACATGTTTGGGGGCTATGGACGCTTGTGGGGGCTTATCCTGAACGGGCCCGTCCGGTGTGCGAGCAGAGACCGCCATGCAGGCGTTCAGGGATCGGCGCCGGGCGGGCCTCTAAGTGAACTCCGGCTGACGTCGTATCTCAGGCCTCGTGTCCTGAGGCGCGGTCGGCATACCGATATCGCGAACTCGGACCGGGCTGAGCCCAGCGGTCCAGCATCATGGTCGAGCTGGCGGCATTGGGACGCGACGCGCGTCCAGTCCGCTCGAGCACGAATGCGCCACCGGCTGCCTGACGGCCGCCCGGATCCGCGAAACGACGCGGCGACGCGCGACCAAGCCGGCAGGCTTCCCTTTCGCCGTAACGTCCAAGGTCACGACGACAGCGCCGGAGCCCGTCGGGCAGTCAGTGGGGCGTCGAGCACCTTTAGCAGTCCAGCTCGGTTGGGGGTCATGTCAAGCGGCATCTCCGCGCGAGCCACCGGTGCGGTCTGGCAGGCCATCACCTGACGGTCCTTCCGGACGTCATCACCCCCGACCATCACTGGCTTCCGTCGCCTTGCCACCGCTCGACGCCGAGAGGAGGCTGATGTCAGAGGCTCTCTCCCGTGCACCCAGGGCGGTACAGTCGCGCCAGCTCGCCCGGGTTGACCGAGCATCCAGCGGGGCAGTCGAATTCGAGGGGCGTCAGTGGGAACGCGCCGCCGTCTTCGCGATCTGCTGCTTCCCATCCCACAGCTGCCCGTCCTCCGCAGCTCGGGCACGATTCCCAGGTGACGCGGTCACTCACTGTCGACTCCTTGAGGGCTGGGGACATCTCGCGACGACACGATGCGCGAACAACCCACGTCGGTGCAGTGGCATTGGTCCTCGGCCCGATCGTGGACGCTGCGAAGGTGGTCCACCACCCTCTGATCGGACGCCGATCGTTTCGGCTGTGTGGTCGAGGAGTCCGGCTGGTGCCCTATGGGATCGCGTGCCGATGGTCACATGGCACGCCGCCGGCGGCATCGGGACGGAATGGGGCGGTGTGTTGCCGTCTGCGGTTCGATTGCGCGGGGCGGAGGGCACAGGTCAACGGGGGAGCGGGTCCGGGCCGGAACGAGTGCGAGGTACCTCGACGTCGACGATCGTGACGTTGACCTCTACGACGACCAGGCCAGCATGCCTCCACAGGTGGCGCCGGATCCGGTCGCGCACCTGGTCGGCGATCTCCGGGATCGGCGCGCCCAGCTCGACGGAGAGATAGATGTCGATGACGACGTGCGTGCCGGCGACTCCGACGTCGGCGCCGGATTCGTGCCCCTGCCCGAGTGCGAGGCCGACCCGGGGGACGGACTCAGCGGCCAGTCGGGCGATGGCTTCGAGCACGCGGGACGCGATCCGGGTGTGGCCGTTCGGCCCGGGCACGAGGGAGTACCACGGGTGTCGTGAGAGCTCTCGGACGCGCGCCATCACCGCATCGAGGAGCCCGGTAGGCGCGCGCACATGTTCCGCGGCCAGCTCCTGCACCGGTGACCAGATGTCGCGGACTTCGGCCAATGTCGCCCTGCAGTGCGCGCAGCTGCGCTGGTGGGCCGGGTCCTGCGGAGGCTTCCCGTCGGTCACCTGCGCGAGCAGGTCATCGACCGGCACGCCGCAGGGGAGCCGGTCCCTGGGCGAGGAGCCGTCCCGCGGGGCTCCGCTGGGCATCGACCTCACCTCCAGCTCTGTAGTCGGGACGCCAGGGTTCGACGCGCTCGATGTGCCCGGACTTTCGCCGCGGCTTCGCTGATGCCGAGGATGCGCCCCGTCTCCGCGTAGGTGTAGCCGCTGAACGTGGTGAGCACGAGGGGTGCGCGTTGGTCGAAGGGCAGCAGCAGCAGTGCCTGGCGGACGGCTTCCTGCCGTTGGGCCCCGATTGCGACGCTCTCAGCGGCGGGGACGGTGGGCAGGCCGCTGCCCGATGTGCTCTCGTCGGGGAGTGCTGTGGTCGGCCGAGCAGCGCGGTGCAGGTTGTGGCATCGATTGATGACGATGCGTGTCACCCAGGTGGCGAAGCGGGCTTCGCCGCGGAAGCCAGGCAGGTGCTGCCACGCCTGCAGCAGCGACTCCTGCACGATGTCCTGGGCGGCGCCAGGGTCGGCCGTCATGCGCAGGGCGACGCGGTAGAGCTGGTCCTGGTGGCGGCGGACGAGGCTGGCGAATGCGACCTCGTCGCCGCTGCGGGCGAGTTGCAGCCACTGTTCCTCCACGGGATCTGAGGACGAGCCTTCGAACCCCGGAGAGGTCATCGGACGACATCAGACTCCGGCGTTGCCTGTCGGCACCTCCACCCGGGGGACGCGACCTCGTGCATCTTCGTGTAACTCCTCCGGCCCGGTGGTGTCGAAAGGGCGTAAGCCATCGTGTCGGGCTCCTTGTTTGCTCGCCAAGCCCCGTGGGCACCAGGATGACACGACTGGTTTACGTCGTAATCATTGCCCATCCCGTCCGAGAGGTCCCACGATGACGCAGTCCCCCACGAGCAGCTCCTCCGCCGGCACCTCCAGCTCCGCCGCATCCGGCGCCCTGGCGCAGGCGGCACCGTCCCCGCTGCAGACGGAGCAGGGAAAGACGACCGTTGCCGACGGCGTCGTGCAGAAGATCGCCGGGCTGGCGGCGCGGGAAGTTTCCGGCGTGTATGACCTGGGCGGCGGCGCAGCCCGCGCCTTCGGCGCTCTGCGCGAGCGCATCCCGGGCGCCACCCAGTCCGCCGGTCAGGGCGTCTCGGTCGAGGTGGGCGAGAAGCAAGCAGCCGTCGACCTGGACATCGTGACCGAGTACGGCGCACCGATCGCCGAGGTGTCCAAGTCCGTGCGGCGCAACGTCATCAGCACGGTCGAGGGCATGACCGGCCTGCAGGTCACCGAGGTCAACATCGCCGTCAACGACGTGCACCTGCCCAGCGACGACGAGGGCCAGCAGGAGCCCGCGCGCGTCCAGTGACCAGCTGGTCGAGCGCCGTGGCGGCGGAGGCCGACGCCATCGCCGCCGCGGTCCTCGCCTGTCCGGCCGTGGCCGGGCTGAGCCGCGGACCGTTATCCTCGACGGTGACCTTCCTCCCCGGTCGCCGCGTCGAGGGCGTTCGGGTGGACGAAGATCGAGTGAAGGTTGCCGTGGTCGCCGCCTACGGAACGCCGATCATCCTGCTGACCGAGCAGGTGCGGGCGGCCGTGCGGCCGCTCGTCGGCGGCCGGCCGGTCGACGTGCACGTGGCGGACCTGCAGATGCCCCAGGATCAGCAGCGGGCGCTGCCCGCCGGCTCCCAGGGCTGATGGATCTGGTGCGAGGACCTGGCGTCGATGACTGACCCTCGGCACGTGGAACAGCGGCGGCTGCGGCGAGAAGTTCTTCGGCGTCACCACCCCGACCTCGGCGGCAACGCCGAGGAGTTCCTCCGCGCGGTACGCGCCTTCGAGTCGGGCCGACCCGCCGGCGGGTCGGACACCAGTGAGCTTCGTTTCGTTCGCCGGCCCAGGGGCTTGGCTCGTTTCAGGGCGTGGTCCCTGACGCTCTTCCGCCGTCGTCGTCGCCCGCGCCGCGTGGTGTGAGCGTCCATCGATTTACTCGTCGTCTCTCTCGGAGGTTGCCATGCCCCCCACCGTGGTGGGTCTGTTCACCGGTCTTCTGCTCGGACTTGCCTGGGTCATCGGCGGGTTCGACGCCTTCGTCGGAACCGCCGTCCTCGGCGTCGTCGGCTTCCTGGTCGGCAAGGTCGTCTCCGGCCAGCTCGATCTCACCCCCTACCTTGGCGGCGGCGGCCGCAATCCGCGGTGAGCACCCGAGATGAGGACGGCGTGCCGACGGCGGACGAGTCCTCCAACCCAGAGGACGCCGCCGAGCGAGGCAGCCTGACGATTGCGAATCGAGTGATCGAGCGCGTCGCCGGTTACGCGGCCACGCAGGTCGAGGGCGCGAGCGCCGCCCCCCGCCGGCTGCTTGGCATCAACATCGGTGACGCCCGGCCCGACGATGAGGCGTCCGTCCGGGCGCGGGTGGACGGCCAGACCGCCACGGTCGAGGCCACGATCGCCGTCGAATGGCCCCGATCCATCGTCGACGTTGCCCAGCGGCTGCGGAGCAGGGTGCGCGACGACGTCCTCAACCTGACCGGCGTTCAGGTCGCCCACGTCGACGTCGACGTCGTGAGCCTTCCCGCGCCGACCTCCCCGTCGCGGCGCGTGCAGTGATGAAGGAGTACTCGTGCACGTCCTGAACCGGATCCTCGCGACGCTGCTGGCGCTGGCTGTCCTTCTCGGCGGTCTGCTGGCGGTCGTGGAGATCGTGCTGGCCCAGCTGGGCCGCCCGTACTGGCTGGTGCCACATCCCGACTGGAGCCGATGGCTGACTGAGCAGACGTTCTCGTCCGGCGCCGTCCGCGTGATCCTCGTCGGCCTGGCGGTTCTCGGTTTCCTCCTGCTACTCGCCGCGCTCCGGCGCGGCCGCCCCGGTTCCCTCGCGCTGCCCAGCCCAGGGGACAACGTGCGGGTGACAGCCTCTCGGCGAGGCATCGAGCGGACGCTGTCTCGTGCGGCGCAGCGTGCAGACGGCGTGCGCTCGGTCCAGGTTCGCGCCGGGCGCCGCAAGGTGCGCGTCACCGCCGTGTCGGGCCTGCGAGACACCGGGGATCTGCGACAGCGCGTGACCAGCGCGGTCGACGAACGCCTTGATGAACTGGGCCTGTCGGGCACCGTCCGCCCGCAGGTCACCGTCACCCGGAAGGGCGCCCGATGAACCCCCGCGTCGATACCGCCAACCGGGCCATGCTGTCCCTGCTCGCAGTGATCCTGCTCGCCGCCGGCGGTCTCGGGCTGGCGCTGAGCTTCGGTGCCTTCGGCGACGGCAACCGGCCGTTGCTGCCCGAAGGCATGCGCCGCTTCGCGCAGGAGCAGCCGTGGTTCTGGTGGGCGGTCGCGGCAGTCTGCCTGCTGCTCGCGCTCCTGGCCCTGCGGTGGCTGCTCGCCCAGCTGAGCACCGACCGAGTCGGAAAGCTGGACCTCACCACCGACGACCGCGACGGCCTCACCGTGCTGCACTCCGGAGCGCTCTCCGCCGCCGTCGAGAACGAGACGACCGCGCTGCGCGGTGTCAGCAGCGCCTCGGCCCACCTGAGTGAGACGCGCGGTCGGCGGCTGTCGCTCGCCGTCGACCTGGCTGACTACGCCGACATCGCGGAAGTGCGCGCTGCCCTGGAAGACCGAGTCGTCATGCAGGCGCGCCAGGCTGTCGGCGACCCGACGCTTCCGGTCGACATCGAGCTGCGACCCGGCATGTCCAGGACCGGCGGCCGCGGACTCCGGTAAGAGGATCCCTCCCCCGCAGAGGCACGAGTAAGCACTTAGGTGTCAGCGTCAGAACCCTGGGCCGGCCACTCGACGAGGACAACGCTCGCATCGTCGCTGAGCTGGTCGGCCTGGTGCGCGAGCACGGCCGCAACCAGCCGGCGAAGGGTTTCGGGCAGGGGGTCGCCGGCCGTCATCGCCCGGATGAGGAAGTCGGCCAGCCGTTCCTCGCCGAAATACTCACCGCCCGGGGTCCGGGCCTCGACGATGCCGTCGGTGTACAGCATGACCCGGTCGCCGGGCTGCAGCTGGAATAGGCAGATGCCGGGCTCGTCCTTCTGCAGCCCCAGCGGGGGGTGAGGCGGGCACGGCGGCGGCTCCATGACCGAGCCGTCCCGGACGACGAGCGGGGCGGCGTGGCCGGCGTTGACCCACTGCAGCTGACCGGTGTGGAGGTCGAGACGGGCGATGGCGGCTGTCGCGAAGCGGCTGCCGGAGAACTGGTCGGAGATGGTTGAGTTCATCGCCGCCGAAATGTCCGGGAGATCCAGCCCGTCGCGACGGGCATGCCGGTACGAGCCGATGGCGACGCTGGCCAGCAAAGCCGCGGGCAGACCGTGACCGACCGCGTCCAGCATGAGGAAGTCCGCGCAGGAGCCGTTGACGGCATAGTCGAAGCTGTCCCCGCCGATGTCGTATCCGGGCTCGAGTGCGCCGGCGATCGACACGCGGTCGGTGGCAAAGCTCAGCGGGGGCAGCAGCTCCCACTGGATCTCGGCGGCGAGGCTCAGCGACTTGCGGCGGCGCAGCCGGGCGAACACGTCACTGTGCGTGTCGTGCACCGCGATCAGATCGGCCACGACCGCGGTGAGAGCGCGTGCCTCCGCCTCCAGCGCGTCGGTGATCTCGGCGGCAACGACCTCCGCCACGCCGAGGCGGTTCGTCCCGTTGAGCAGCGGTAGCCACAGCCGCTGTGGACTGTTCTTCTCAGGCGCCCGGGTCGCCTCCACGCGGCGGAAGGCCAGGCCGGCGACCGACCCGTCCACGGTCAGCTGCTGGCGGGAGGGAACCCCGGCGCCGGGAAGCGGGTGCAGGACGCGCTGGTCGTAGTCGGCGAGATACAGCACCACCTCGTCCGCGCCCAGCAGCTGGGCGTGCTCGGCGACGATCGTGGCCAGGCATTCGGGGGCCACCAACCGCGTTGCGTGCAGCAGCGACCTCAGCGGGTCCGCCGCCGCACTCGCGCCGACGTCGGCCGTAGCCGGAGCAGCGTCGGATGAGGGCATGCCACCACGATGCCATCTCTGGCGGCGACAGGGAGCGGACCCGAGCCGAGATCGAAAACGGAGCGGGCGATGAAATGTCGACCCGTTTGGTGTGGCATCGGCATCCTGCGGGCACACCCGGTTTACAGCGTCAGCAGCCCCGGCCACCGCCGCTGTGGATCGAAGTGCGTGACCAGCAGAGGCTGCGTCATGTGGTGTCCCTCTCCGCTGTCAATGCCCAGCGCACCGAGCCCAGGGAGAACCTCATGCAGATTCCCAAGCAGCAGATCCTCGACCTGCTGAAGTCCCGAGGTGACAACGCCGAGGCGGACCGGGCCGACACTGAGTTGCCCGAGCAGGTCGACACCGACCAGCACCGCGGACTGCTCAGCAAGCTGGGCATCAATCCCGCCGACCTTCTCGGTGGCGGCGGTCTGGCCGGCAAGCTCGGCCTCTGAGTGCGGGGGCAATTCCCGCTCTCCCCGCCGGCCGACATCGGTGACCCGCCCCACCGTCGATTCCTCGCCCTCTGCGCTGGCCGAGCCGGTCTGCCAACTCACTGATCTGACCGCTGCGGTGCGGCGCTCTCGAAGGAGACACCCGTGATCTGGAACCTCATCGTTCTGCTCGTCGTCGGTCTGGTCGCTGGCCTGATCGCCCGCGCGGTCATCCCCGGCAAGCAGGACATGAGCATCGTGATGACGATCGTGCTGGGGGTCGTCGGCTCTCTCGTCGGCAACCTGCTGGGCGGGCTGATCAGCGGACGCGGGTTCGAACTGGGCACCGCCGGGTGGATAGGGTCGATCATCGGCGCGATCGTCGTGCTCGGCGTGTACGTCGCCGTACAGGGTCGCGGCGCACGCAGGCACTGACCGGCACGACGATCGTCATGCGGCAGGAGCATCTCGCGTGACCGTGGTGATCGCGGTGGTGCTCTTCGGTGGGGCACTCGTCGCATCCGGTCGCGCCGCATCGAAACTGGTCTCGAGCGCTGACGATGCCGCGCGAGAGTTACCGGCCGGTGGCGCAGAACCTCTCGCCTACGCCTGCGTCGCAGTGGGGCTCGCCACGGTGGGTGCCTCGATCGTGTCTTCCGGTGACCTGACGGTCATTGGCGTCGGCCCGTTCCTCCTTGCGGTGCTCACCGTCTGTACGCCGCTGGTCATTTCCTGGCGGAACCGGAACCGCAAGGAGCACGCCGATGCCGCTGGCTGATCACGGCCCGACGCGGGTCGTCACCACGCAGATGGCGGTCGAGGGTTCCGCACGGGCCGCCGCGTTCGGTGTGTCCCGGGGCGTTCCGGGCCCTCACGGCTGCGGTGGGGTCGGTCCGTCCGGTCAGGACAACAAGATCAGCACTCCCTCCGGTCACCGTACCTATCCGGCGGCTTGCGTCTGCAGGGCCCGCCGGGCCTACCGAGTCGGTCGAACCGACAACCCGATCGCCATGTGGCCGGTCGAAGAGAAGCCCTTGCTGCCCACCAGGAGAACCCCGTGATCGCTGACGTCCCGCCTACGAGCCCCAGTGCCATCCTCGCCGAGGAGCGCCTGCGAGTGCACACCGAACGGGTGCCCGTCGAGCGCGTGGTGATCGGGAAGCGCGTCGTCACCGAGACGCGGACGTTCACCGTCGAGGTCCGCCGCGAAGAGCTGGTCATCGAACGGCCGCTCGCCCTCGACCGGAACGGTGGTACGGCACAGAGGAACGAAGAGAAGATTTTCGTCCTGCACGAGGAAGTCCCAGAGATCACTCTCCGCGCAGTGCCCGTCGAGCGAGTACGGGTCGTCGTCGAGTCGGTAACCGGTCACGTCGTTGTGGAAGAGCCTCTTCGACACGAAGAGGCGACCGTCGACGTCGATGAAAGCATCCGCACACCTGAACGCCAATGACGGAAGAGGACAGGTCCTTCCGCTGACCTACGGACAGGAGCATTGAGCCATATCCGTGTCTCGTAGGGCCTGAGGTCGAGGACCGGGGCTGGGTCAGCGGAGAAGCGCAACGGCACGCTGGCCGCTTGCGGTTGAGCTCGACCCGGGAAACCCGTCCGCACGCCAATCGCGCGGATCCCGTAGCTGCTCTGCCGCCGGCGCCGGTAGAGCGGCACCACCGACAGGTCGGACAACCTCGATGAGACAAGGATCCATGAGCAACCGGCGCGTCTGCCATGGCCGAAACCACGCGCCGCGGCGAGGCCCAGCACGTAGGAACGTCGGCGGTGCATGCTTGGCCCCGGCGTGCGGAGGGGACGTCACTCAGGGATCAGTTCATCGCGCCTGGCGGTGATGGTGGCGAAGAGCTGGTCGAAGGAGGCGACGAACTTTTCTACTCCTTCCCGTTCGAGCAACGCGGTGAGGTCGGCGTAGTCAAGTCCTGCGTCGGCGAATCGCTGCATCGTGGCGCGGGCGTCGTCGAGGCCGTCGGTGAGGGTGTCGGCGACCGTGCCGTGGTCGCGGAAGGCCTCGAGGGTGTCCCGGGGCATGGTGGTCACGGTGTCGGGGCCGATCAGCTGCTCGATGTAGACGACGTCGCGGTAGTCGGGGTTCTTCACCCCGGTGGACGCCCAGAGGCAGCGCTGCGGCGACGCGCCGGCGTCGGCCAGGTCGTTCCACACGGCTCCGGTGAACAGCTGCAGGTAGGTCTGGTACGCCAGTTTGGCGTTGGCGATGCCGAGTGTGCCTCGGAGGGTGTCGTGGTCGTCGACCGCGTCCAGCCACTTGTCAGCTTCGGTGTCGACCCGGGAGACGAAGAAGGAGGCGACCGAAGCGACGGTTCGCAGGTCGCCGCCGCTGCTCTGCAGCCGGCGCAGACCGCGGATGTAGGCCTGCGCGGCCGCGCGATGCCGGTCCAAAGAGAACAGGAGCGTCACGTTGACCGGGATGCCGGCGGCGATGGTCTCC
Organism: Blastococcus sp. CCUG 61487; assembly: GCF_005222955.1. Taxonomy (GTDB): domain Bacteria; phylum Actinomycetota; class Actinomycetes; order Mycobacteriales; family Geodermatophilaceae; genus Blastococcus. Next base: position 13,288 of record NZ_LWUA01000288.1, read on the forward strand.
TCGATCGCCGGGATGCCCTCCTCGGTGGCGGGAATCTTGATGAACAGGTTGGGTCGGTCGATCAGGGCGTGCAGGCGGGCGGCCTCGGCGACGGTGGCTGCGGTGTCGTGCGCCAGGTGCGGGTCGACCTCCAGGGACACCCAGCCGTCGCGGGTCTCGTCACCCTGGGCGTGCACCTCCGCCAGCGCATCGCAGGTCGCCTGGATGTCGGCGCACGCCAAGGCGAGGAAGACCGCCTTGGCGTCGCTCTCGGTGGCCAGTACCTCCCGGAACTGGTCGTCGTATGCGCTGCCCTCGGCGATCGCGGCCTGGAAGATCGTGGGGTTGGAGGTGACGCCGCGCACCCCCTGCTCGACCAGGCTGGTGAGGTCGCCGTCGTGGATGAAGCGCCGGGAGAGGTAGTCGATCCAGGCGCTCTGGCCGTGGTCGGTGAGCTGGTGCAGGGGGGTGGACATGCGGGTCTCCGGGAGAGGTTTGGTCAGCGGTCGGTGGTGCTTCGCGGGCGGGATCGCCGGCCACCGGCGGGAAAGGCGATGACGCGGGCGTCGTGCCGGTCGTCGACCGTGCGGGCTTCCGGATAGAGGTCCTCGCCGTCGGTGAGCAGTGGCACGTAGAGGTAGTTGCCGTGCTGGTCACGAGCGGGGCGGCCGGTGCGCGGGCGGAGGACGAGCCGGTACAGGGCCGTCGACACGTCGACCGGTAGCTCCACCCACAGCGGCAGGTGCCGGCGGTCGACCGGCCACACCTGCCCGTGGGCGGTGCCGCAGTACGCGCGGGCCTGATCTATCGCAGGGCGGCGGCCGGGGCCGTCGAGGACGGCCGCCGGCTCGTCGGACAACTTTGTCATGGTGCCTCCCCATACCCCGGAGGGATGGGCTTCGGTGTTCAGGTCACAGCTGGGCTCGCTGCGTTCGCGCGTTCGATCCAGAGGAGCCGACGAGGTGCATCGGGGTCCGGTGCTGGAGTCGTCGATGCACCTCGTAGCCGGAGGATCAGGTGTTGTCAGGCTTGATCGGCTGGTCGTCCTGCTGGGCGTCCTCGTCGGTGGTGAGGGAGACCTCGTCCTCAGGTGAGGGTGCAGCCGTGGCGTCGGTGGACGGGTTCTCCGTCACCCCGCCGACCCCTCGATCTGCGGGGGGGACAACTGCGGGGCATCGGGAAGTCCTCTCGTTCTACCGGTCCAGGAGGAGCCGCCGCGCCACGCGTGATGGCGCGGCGGCTCCCTGGGTCACTGGCTGAGCGTGACGGCCGTCTTGGCGGCCTCGATGTGGTGCCCCTGGGCGTCGAGCTGCGCGGCTCCGTCGGCCTCGGCAACTCCGACCTGTCCGGCGAAGCCTGCGGAGTGGGCGACGAGCGTGCCCTGCAGATCCACGACGTCCCCCGGCTGCACCTGGTAGGGGGACTCGCCGTCCCCGGTGAGCTGCGCCCAGATCCGCTCGGCCTCCGATGTGCCGATCCAGAAGCCCTCGTCGGCGGGGACGGAGAGGACCTGCACCGCGGTTGCCACGACCGGCTGATCGGCGGAGGCGCTGAGCGCACCCGCCGGGTCGCTGCCGGCCGCGAGCGGCAGCAGCGACGTGCCGTTGGCGGTGACCGTGCCCGGCTGACCTGCGTCGCCGCCGTCCTGGGCCGCCGTCGGGGCCGGGGTGGAGCCGTCTGGCGACGGGCTGGACGATCCGTTGCCTTCCGTGGCGCTGCTCGACGGGTCGGCGGCGCCGGCCGCGTCGGTGTCGTCGGCGCCGCACTGGCTCAGCAGCAGCAGCGCGATCACCACCGCAGCGATGCCGAGTAGCAGCGGGATCAGCCAACCCGGGCGGCGCTTGCGTTCGCTGGCGCCGACTGGGGTGGCACCCGCCTGCCGGCGGGGGGAGGAGTCGGGGGTGCTCATGGTGTCCTTTCGCGGGTGTGGTGCGTCGGAGTCGGCGCGGTCCACCGTGCGGTGGTAGCGCGACGGCCTGCTGCCAAGGGCGGCGGTCAGCCGGGTGATGAGGAAGGACACGACGAGGGCAGCGGTCGTGGCGGCGCCGTCGCGCCGGTCAGGCAGAAGCCTGAACGGGAAGGGCACGTGGTGATCGTCGCGCGGACGAGGCCCGCCAGGAGAGCAGCATGTTCAGCTGGCCGATGACCCACAGCGATGCCCGGTCTGCGGCCGCCGACTGACGTCATGCGGTCGACGATGAATGGTCACGGTACGTCGCCGGCACGTGACCACGAAAGGACGCGCTGGCAGACGCCGGGCGGGCCAGCTCGACAGCGCGACCCGCCCGGCGCGGGACGATCAGCGGCGCAGATCCTGCTGGTCGCCGTCGAACTCGATCTGCTCCTTGCGGACCTGCTCGCTGACCTGCTCCTGCTCGGTCACCGTGTTTACGTCCAACCGCACGCGCTCCACCGGAACCGCCTCTTTCTCCACCACCGGTCGCTCGGCGTGCAGGACCACCTCGTGCTCCTCCTCGGAGATGGACGGGCCGTCCATGGCGTCACCGATGTTGGCATCCGTGATCGGTTCGCGCTCGATCCGGACCTCCTCGCGCGACACCGGGACCGTCTCGGTGACGTTTTCGGTGACCACGTACTTGCGCAAACGGGCCTTGCCGGTCTCGACACGCTGGGTTCCAACGCGCAACTGCTCCTCTGAGCGGGTCATGGCGGTGTCGGTGGTCATCCCCGACGTGTCCCGACCGACAGCGGTGTCCTGCACGTCGTCGTAGACCCCGTCCCCGTCCCGGTCGCGATCGTCGTGCGCCCCGGGGGTGATGCCGGCGGCCGGGGCGGCGTAGCTGTCACCCATGCCGTAGTAGCGGTAGAGCTCTGCCTCCTCATCGGGAGTCAGGTGCCCGTCCGCATCGACCCGGGGGGCCTCCTTGACCTTGTCCTTGTCGTAAGGGAAGCGCACCGTGTCACCACTGAGGTCGGCGTGCTCGAGCGGCAGGAACGTCTCCTTGGTGCCGAACAGGCCGGTGTTGACCGTCGCCCACTCCGGGCGGCCAGTCTCGTCGTCGAGGTACACCTCGCCGACCTTGCCGAGCTCGCTCCCGTCGCTGGCGACGGCGCTCTTGCCGATGACCTGGCTGACCTGCTGATCGGTGATCATGAGACTCCTCGGAGTGCAGCTTGAACGGATGAGAGAGGGCGTTCCGGCCCTGCGTGTGGAACGCCCACGCGAGATAGGGTGCCCGCATGCTTACGCGGTAAACACGGCATCTTCGTTCTCTTCCTGACCGCATGGTCGAGCGTTGCGGGTCAGCGTTCCCGGGTCTGGGGGGCATCCATGGTTGCCGCTCCAGCCACGGTTCCGATGCCGCCACCACCGGGCGGGAATGCTTCACTGAAGGGCGAAGTCGTCGTGCGTACCGGACCCCAGAACGCCCGGCCACCAGTGGCGTCCACCAAGGTG
>NZ_LWUA01000289.1 GCF_005222955.1 Blastococcus sp. CCUG 61487
CACCCCGCGGGACGTCACCCACCATGCTTGGCCGTCCTGGCATGGAATGACGGTGCCGGAGGGGCTGACAGTGCAGACAGCCGGCGAGGTACCGCCACCGGCGGCGGGAGTTGTTGCGCCCGGTGGGGCCGCCGTCCCACCGTCATCCTCGGCCGTCTCGACTTCGACCACACAGATGCCGTGTGAGTCGTACTGCTGGCAGGTCGCCGGATCAGCGACAGCAGCCGGCGAGAGGACCAGCGAGGCGCCGACGCACAGCAGCGCACCCGCCAAGGCAAGAGCTACTCGTCGCATGACTGCGCCTGCCGGTTCGGAGCCTCGCTGACCCGCCACGACGACGTGTCCGGATAGTTCGGGTTCACCACGGTGAGTTGCTGGATGAGGTATCTCGGACGACCTGACGGCACGATTGACGACCCGGAGGCATCGATCGCGTCCACCTCGCCCACGTCGACGCAGGCGGTGACGACGACGGTCGGCAATACGGGTGACGGCGAAGCAGCGGGACTGTTCGAGAGGTCGGTGCTGGCGGCAGACGCGGTCACCAGCTGCGACCGGCCGGTCTGCCGGTAGCCCTGAGAACGGAACTTGCCGATCGCTGTGGCCTGGGCTGTGGCTTCCGGAGCCACAGCGACCTGGTGGATCCCGTCGAGCGGGAGCGACGGGTCGAGGTACAGGTCGTCGATGGTCTCCAGGTAGTCCGGAACGAGCGCGATCGCCAGTGCCTGCGCTTCCTCGACGGGGCCTGGAGTGGGCGGTGAGGGGCTCGGCGTCTGGGAAGGCGCTGTCCCAGACGTCGGCGAACTCGACGAGCCAGGGTCGGACGACGACGAACAACCCGAGGCCGTCAGCGCCAGGAGCACCGCGGCTGCCCCCGCCGCCGTCCGTATCACCGTCACGCCTGATCACCTCCCAGCACGTCACCGTCCGTCGACCGAGGTTGCCCTCCCGGCCGAGCGGACGTGTGACCGTCGTCTCGTTCCCACCCTTTCGGGTGACAGGTTGTCCCTGAGTCCGTCACTCGTCCTCCGCGTCTGGATGTATCGCGTGGTCCTGACACGCTCCCGCACCGGAAGCTGGGATGGCGCAGATATCCACAGGGCTGCGCAGCGAAGGGCAAACAGACCCCTGGAGCTCGAGGGTGGCCGCCAGCGGATGAACGGCACGTGGATGGCGGCGTCGGCGGCGGCAGCGTTGATCGGCGCCGCAACCACCCCCTGGCTTGCTTCTCGTGGGCTTGCGCAGCTCGCGCGGCTCGACGCTGCCCGTCCGGGCCTGGCGCTGGCCAGCGCCGTCGCCGGCGGTGGGGCGGGAGCCGCTGCGATCGTGGCGTCTCACCGTGCGGGGACGTGGTGGCTCGTGCCTGCCCTGATGGTCTGGGGATGCGCCCTGGTCGCCGCGGCCTCCTGCGATGCGGTCACCCAACGCATCCCGACACCACTCGTCCGCCAGGCCGCCGTCGGCACCGGCGTGCTGCTGACCGTCGGTCTCGCCGTGCACGGTGACTGGCGCGGTCTGCTGCTCAGCGGCGTCGCTGCTGCGGCGGCGGGTGCCGTCCTGCTGGTGTGCTGGCGGTTTGCGGGAGCGGGCTTCGGTGACGTCCGACTGGCGACCCTCGGTGGGCTAGGCCTTGGACACGCCACGCATCACGGCTTGTTGTTCGCGCTCGTCGCGTTCACCGTGATCACCTCGACGCAAGCCGTGATCACGTTGATGCGTGGCGGGGACCGCCAGAGCACCTTTCCCTACGGCCCTGCCCTCACGGTGGGCTTCCTGCTCGCGGCCACCTTCTGACGGTGACGTCCATCCGGGACCGGGGCAGCGGGTTCCCTCAACGTCTATGGCACGGCGGCAGGGCGCCGATCCCCACAGGGCGATCCCATCGCGGATTCCACAGGGCGCAGCGGCGAAGGACCGAGCCTGGCCACGCTGCTCCGGTGTCAGTCGCGGGTCTCTCCGGTTCCTGTGGCCGTGCTCTCGCCTCGGCGCCGTGCGCGTCCCGCGGGTGACTGGGGGCGCCGCGTCTTGGTAGTCACGGCGTTGTCGAGTCTGGCTTCGGCTCGGTCGGCTCTGCTGCGCTGCACGCGGGCTTCATCGCGCGCCGTGTTGAGCTCGCCGCGCAACTCGGCGAGTTCCTCGCGCAATCGTCGGTTCTCCTCGTCGTGACGGGCACGCAGGTCCTCGACTCGCTGGTGGCCATGGGTCTTCTCGCGCTCGGCGTCGTGTATGGCGGCATCACGCTGCGCGGTCATCGCCGCCAGCTTCTCGCGCAGATCGCTGATCTCGTCACGGAGGTCCGCCCCTCGCCGTTCAGCCTGCGCCAGGCCCCGGCGTACGGATTCGACCGCATCCTCAGCTCGGGCAGCGCGCGCCGACTCGGCGTCGGCCCGTTCAACAGCGTTGCGGGATCGCTCTTCCGCCTCGGACTGCGCAACCATCGCGGCTTCCGCTCGTCGGATCGCAGCGTCGCGGTCGCCGTGTGCCTCGACCAGCCGCGCTTCGACGGCAGTCAGCTTCTCTGCAAGATCGATCAACTTCGCGGCGGACTGCTTTCGTTCTGTGTCAACGGCCGCGAGGGCGTCGGCCAGCTCGGCGTTCAGCCTGTCTCGCTCGGTTTCGGCCTCCGTTAGCCGCTGGCGAGCCTCTACGAGCCCGGTACGGAGCTGCTCGCTCAGGGCAGAGGCCTCCTCAGCAGCGGAGTCAGCCTCCGCGCGCTCGGCCTCGGCGCGCTGTCGCGCTTGCTCGGCCCGGCTGGCGTGAGCCGCGGCGGTCGCCACCTGCTCTGCCGCCTCGCTCGTCACAGCATCGATCTGTAACTCGGCGGCCTCGGGATCGGCCACCGTCCGCAGCTCCTCGAGCAACACTTTCAGCTGCTGATTCAGGTGCTCAATCATGCCGGCGACCTGGCCGTGCAACTCACTGGCCCGCTGTCGCGCGGCATCTATCGGCCGCTGCTCCATCCCCGCCGCGTGCCCGGACTGCTCTGTCCGCAGCCGGCGGCGGGCGTGCCAGGCGGCGGTCCGATTGTGCGCGCTGTCGTCGCAGTACTCCGGCGGGCGGCCTGCCCCGGATTGCGACTCCGCCGCCGGACGACGGCAGTCCGGGAATCGGCAGATTCGCTGTTCGGTCTCCGTTGCGTCGCTCATAACGTAAAGCTGCACCGACGTAATGACGACAGAACGCTTCTCCAGCGGTCTGTGGACAGTGAGCCTGCTTCCACATCTCCGGATGCAAGGCGCCTTCCGCGCCTGTGCCGCGTCGTTGCTAGAGCCCGAAGGCACCACCCTCGACAAGAATGACGACACCGAGGCCGATGAGGACCAGCGGGAACAGCACGTGCTCCCACCGCTCGAGGAACTCGGCGATCGTCTTGCGGGTGGCGACGAACCGGGCGGCGACGACCAGCACGGCGACCAGGGCCAGGAAGACGACGCAGTAGGCGACGATGCCGGCAGGACCCACGGTGGCGAACACCGGCACGTAGACGCCGATGTTGTCCCCACCGTTGGCGAAGGTGACCGCGGCGACGGTCAGCGCGCTCACCGACTTGCCAGAGACCTTGCCCTCGTCGTCGTCGTCATCATCGTCGTCGCGCCATGCCCGCCACGCGGCGAGCAGGCCCAGCACCAGCGGGATCAGCCCGAAGTACGGGATCGCCTCCTCGGGCAGGAAGCTGCGGGCGCCGAGCGCGACGAGGACCGCGGCGGCCAGGATGGCGCCGAAGCCGAGGTACTGCCCGGCGAGGATCGCCGCGGTGGTGCCGCGCCGGCCGGCGCCGCGGGCGTAGAACAGCGACAGCACGATGATGTCGTCGATGTTGGTGGCCACGAACAGGCCCACCGCCTGCAGGACCCAGGTGGCGATCTCCACGTACTGCTCTCCGATTCTGTGGGGCGCGGTCTGCGCCGTCAGGCACGGCCGCGACGGTCAGGCGACGGTCAGCTGGGGCCGTGATCGGACCGGCGTGCTCGCCGGCGGCGAATGGATCCGGCGGTGACGGTTCCTCTGCCCTCCGGCCTCCGCGGCCGGTGGACGGCGGTCAGCGGTGCGCGGCGAGTTCGTGATCGGCGTGTGTGCGGGCTTCCAGCTGGAACGTCGAGTGCGCGACGCTGATCGGGAAGTGCTCGGCGAGGCAGTCCTGCATCTGGTCGAGAAGCTGCGGTGCCCGCGCGTCCACGAAGCAGGCGTCCTCGACCACCACGTGCGCCGTCAGGACCGGCAGGTCGTCGCTGATCTGCGAGGCGTGCAGGTCATGGATTGCCACGACCCCGGGCAGCTCTTCCAGATGCGCGCGGACTGCCTCGAGGTCCAGGCCCGGCGGAGTGCTTTCCAGGAGCACCGACACCGTTCGCCGCAGCAGCCCGATGGTGCGCGGCACGATCATGGCTGCGATCAGCAGCGAGGCGACCGAGTCCGCGGCCTGCCAGCCGGTGACCGCGATGACCGTGGCGGCGACCAGCACCGCGACCGACCCGAGCGCGTCGTTGATCACCTCCAGCAGCGCCGCCCGCATATTCAGGTTCCCGTTGCGTGCACCGCCGCGGGTGAGCACCCAAATGCCGAGGGCGTTGGCCGCCAGGCCGATGCCGCCGAACACCAGCACCGGAGTCGCCGCCACCTCTGCTGTCCCGGGCTCGAGCAGCCGGCCGACCGCCTCGACGGCGACCAGCACGCCCACGGCCAGCAGCACCGCCGCCTGCAGGGTGGCGCCGAGCACCTCGGCGCGCCGGTAGCCCCAGGTGCGCCGGGCCGTCGGCGGGCGCAGCGCCAGGGTGGCCGCGACCAGCGCGATCACCAGGCCGGCGGCATCAGTGGCGGCGTGCGCGGCGTCGGCGAGCAGCGCCAACGATCCCGACAGCAGCGCGCCGACCACCTGGACGACCAGCACCGAGGCGGTCAGCGCCAGCACGACCGCCAGCCGCCGACGGTTGCCCGCCGCGCCGCTGGAACCGTGCGCGTGGTCGTGGCCGCCGCTCATCGCTGCGCTCCCTGGGTCGCCGGCAGCCGGCCGATGCCGGGCAGGAACCGACCGGCACGGGCGGCGTAGGCGTCGTACGCCCCGCCGTGCACCGAGCGGAGATAGGGCTCTTCGACGGCCCTGACCTGCAGCTGGACGGCAGCCACCAGCGCAGCCAGCGCCAGCACGCTGACCCACGTGGGCACCATGAGCACCACCCCGGCCTGGGCGGCGGCCATCCCGGTGAAGATTGGATTGCGGACGTGCGCGAACACGCCGCCGGTCACCAGCTCGGTGCGGTCGGCCGAGTCGACGCCGATGCGCCACGAGGCGCCCATCCCGGTTTGAGCCGCCAGCGTCGCGGCGAAGCCAGCCAGCGCCAGCACCAGGCCGACGATCTGCACCGCGATCGGCGGATCGGCGGTCACGACGTCGGCCACCGCCAGCACCGGTCCGGCCAGGCCGAGCACCATCGCGGCGGCGAACAGCACCCCGCCCCACCAGCCGGCCTCGGCCGGGGTGCCGGAGATGCCGACGAACCCCGTGGACCCGGTACGGCGCAGCTGGATCCACGACCGCACACCGAACAACACGACGAGGGCCACGACGTAGAGGACGAGCGCGGCGGCGGTCACGCCGAGGCTCCCGCTCCGTACACGGGGCAGAGTGCGACCTGGTCACCGGTCGCGGCCAGCAGCTTCTCGGCCGAGGCGAGCAGCTCGAGCAGCTCGGGCTGGGTGCTCAGTGACCACAGCGACGCCCGACCCTGGGGCTGGCTCTCGGCAAGGCCGCAGTCACGCAAGCAGGCCAGCGCCGCGGACACCGAGCTCTGCGCGGGTCCACCCAGGTGACGGGTGAGGTCCACAACGCGATGCGGGCCGAGCATCAGGTGGCGGACGATCGCCAGCCGCATCGGGTCACCCAGGCTGCGGAACAGGCACGCGGCCGTCGACAGCGCAGCAGCCTCATCGACCGGCGGCTCGCTCGCCTTCGGCGTCGTCGTGGTCACCACGGTGTCCGCTCCATTCATCGGGTAATTCCGATGATAGCGCCATTAGGGGAAAGATCAACACTCGCCACTCCCAGACCGGCTGGACAGGCAGCAGGGACTTCCCGCTAGAGGGCGCGAGGCGGACGAGCTGTCCATCCCTCGCCCTACCTTGCGGTGCAGGGCCTCCCCCGGGCGGCGTCACGAGACCAAGGAGGTTCGTCATGGACAACCCCGATGACCTGCTGACCACGGCCGAGGTTGCGCAGATCATGCGCTCGCCCGTCTCCACGCTGAGGTACTGGCGACACCTCGGCACCGGCCCGCACAGCTTCCGTGTGGGCCGGCGCGTGGTCTACCGGCGCGCTGACGTGACCGCGTGGCTGAATGAGCAGGCGGAAGCAGGGCGCGCCGATCGAGCCGGGTGAGCGGCGGCAGCGAGCGCCGCCCCGCCGTTGTGCCAGGACTTCACAGCGATCCAGCTCAACGGTTCAGCACCCGCGCTGCCTCGGCGCTGACGACCTGCCGGCCGAAGTAGACGTCGAGCGTCATCGACGGGTTGGCATGGCCCAACTGGTCGGCCACCTGGCGCGCGGTGAGCCCGGCCTCGTCGAGTCGCGTGGCGACGGTCTTGCGGAAGGTGTGCGAGGTGACCCACGACCACGGCCCCTCCTCGCAGCGGATGCGTCGCCCGCCCGCCCCCGCCCTGAAGGAGCCGTCCTCATCGAGCTGATAGCCCGTTCCCCCACAGGCCTCGCACTGGAACGAGTCGAGCAACTGGCGGAGGTCTCCTGAGACGTTCGACGGATCCCGCAGGGCGCCGGCCAGCGGCGAAGTGAAGACGACCTCAGCGTCCGTCTGCCGGCGGGAATTCACCCGCCGGTCCTGCAGCATCCGGACGGCGAACTCGGGCAGCGCGATGATCCGCCAGCCGGCCGTGGTCTTCGGCCGCGGCTGGACCGTCAGCCCGGCGCCTGGAACGCGGACCACGGTGGCATTCACCTCCCATGTCCCGGCTTCGAGATCGAGGATCGGCTTGCCGTCGCCGTTGATCCCGTACCGCAGGGCCAGCGCTTCGCCGATCCGGCAGCCGGTGGCGAGCATCCAGTCGACGATGTCGGGCAAGTCGATCTCGACCGCGCGGTCGCTGGTCCGGAACAGCTCGACGAGTCGTCCGGTCTCTGCCGCAGTCAGTGCGCGCGGCGCTCGCTTGCCGGTACTGATCTTGGCAGTGGCGTCGCGGACCGGATTGACCGTGACGGCGCCGTCCTGGATCGCCATCGCGAACATCCCGGAAAGGCACGCCCGCGCTGTCTTGGCCGCCCCCGGTCCGCTGCTCTTGGCGATGGCGGCCAGCGCCCGGCTGACCACGCCGGGGGTCACCTCGCGGATGCAGAGTTGACCGAAGGCCGGCTTGACCTGCTTGCTGACCACCGAGCGGTAGGTGCGCTGCGTGCCGGTCGACCAGCCGTGGTCGGCCTCGATCCAAGCTTCGGCCAACGTGGCCATTCGTGTTGCGGCAGTGATCGCGCCGACGCCGCCGGGCGCCTGGCGGCTGGTGAACTCAGCTTTCAGCGCCCGTTCGGCGGCGGCGCGCGAAGGCCCCACCTTGGACACCAACCGGACCCTGCCGTCGTAGTCGCGGAACTTGACCCGGGCTCTGACCCGACCGTTGGGCAGCGTGGCGAACAGGACCTTGCCGCTGGTGCCCAGCGGCAGCGGGGGACGGCCCACGAGGCACCTCCGGCACCGAAGTAAAGAGTGCCTAAAGAGTGCCTGACCCCTCTGACAGGGACAACAGAAAAGCCCCCGACCGGCGTCTCCGCTGGTCAAGGGCTTGATGTGCTCCCCCGACTGGACTTGAACCAGTAACCCTGCGATTAACAGTCGCATGCTCTGCCAATTGAGCTACGGGGGACGAGCGGGCGCGAGCACCCGCCGACCCGACGAGACTACCTCAGCCGCCGGCACCCACCTCGCCCCCCTCGGCCGTGTTCGGAGCGACGCGGCTCACAGGTAGCGTGTGCGCCGGTTCATCTCTCGCCGTCCTGGAGGTCCCCGTGGCGAAGCTGTCGTTCCTGGCCGGATTCGGAGCCGGATACGTGCTCGGCGCGCGGGCCGGCCACGAGCGGTACGAGCAGATCCGTCGGGCCTGGGACCGCGCGAAGGACGACCCCCGCCTGCAGAGCCTGGCCGGGATGGCCCAGGCCCGTGCCGACGACGCGCTCTCCTCGATCCGCGACCGGATGGGCAGCGACGCCCCCCGCTGAGTCGGCCTCCGGTCAGTCCGGCTGCTCGGCCGCCACGGCCTCGGCCAGCCTCTGGCGCGCCACCTCCCGCGCCGCAGGATCGGCCCGCTGGGCGTCGTCGTCGAACACGACCGTCCACTCCCGCCCCGGCTGACCGGGGACCCGGCGGGCGACGAGCAGCACCCCGCCCCGCTCCGGCAGCGGGACCCGCCTGCTGGCCACGACCGTCTGGTCGACCCGCCGGCGCACGACCGCGGGGAGGTCGCCGGCCTCGGTGAGCGTGTGCCGCGTCGGCGCCAGCCGCGCCTGCACGCCCGGCTCCACCTCGGCGAGCGGCGTGACGACGAACGTGCCTCCCTCGCCGGCGCCGGTCCAGGTGGCCGAACCGATCTCGTGCCACGGCAGCGGCTCGTCTGCCGTGCCGTCGGCGCCCACCCGGCGCAGGCCGCGCGGCGTCGCGACCAGCCATCCGTCGTCGCGGACCAGCGGCCCCCAGGCGAGCGCCTGCTCCTCGGCGGGCAGCGCCAAGCGCACCACCTCGGGGGCACGGGCGAACCGGCGGCGGAGCACGTCCAGCAGGCTCACCCCAGCCCCCCGATGGCCCGCTTGCGCAGCGAGATCGCCAGCTGCTCGAGATCCATGAGCTGCTTGAACGCCCGCATGTACTCGTCTCCGCTCTCGACCGGGTTCATCCGCTGCAGCCGACCCTTGAGCGCGGCGATCTGGCGGACGGTCGCCATCTCCTGCAGCCGCGCCATCACCGCGGTGACGTACCCGGCGTCGGCCTCGCCGACCGAGCGCAACGGCTCGACCGCCAGCGCGGTGAGCTGGGCTCGCGCGCTCTCCCGGTCGCACCGCTCGGCGACCAGGTCGAGCCAGGCGGGGCCGGTCACGGTCGCACCCGCTGCTCCCCCGGCGGCCGCGACCGCCGCGGCCACCGCGGCGTAGTCGGGCTCGGTGTAGGCATCGGCCGGCACCGCGTCGAACGCGGGCCCCGCAAGCTCGGGAACCTGCAACGCTGCCTTGACCGCCTCCCGCTCGACGGCGACCGCGGCGTCGTCCGGGGTGCGCTGCGGCGCCCGTGGCCGGCCGCGCGAGGGCGCCTGCCCCTCCCCCGTGTGCCGGCGCACCCTCGCCAGCACGTCGGCCTCGTCGGTGTCGCCGATGAGCGCGGCCAGCCGGCGGGCGTAGGCCGGGCGCAACGCGTGGTCCTTGATCTGGGCCAGCAGCGGCGCGGTCTTCTCCAGCGCGGCGACCCGCCCCTCGACGGTCTCGAGGTCGTAGTCCGCCAACGTCGTCTTGAGGACGAACTCGATCAGCGGCGAGCGCCGGGCGATGAGGTCGCGCACCGCGGCGTCGCCGTGCTCCTGGCGCAGCTCGCACGGGTCGCGCCCGTCGGGCTCGACGGCGACGAAGGTCTGCGCGACGAAGCGCTGGTCCTCCTTGAACGTCTTCATCGCGGCCGCCTGCCCCGCGGCATCGCCGTCGAAGGTGTAGACCACCTCGCCGCGGAACTCGTCCTGGTCCATGAGCAGCCGCCGCAGCACGCTGATGTGCTCGCCGCCGAAGGCGGTGCCGCAGGAGGCCACGGCGGTGGTGACGCCGGCCAGGTGGCAGGCCATGACGTCGGTGTAGCCCTCGACGACGACGGCCTGGTGGCGCTTGGCGATGTCCCGCTTGGCGCGCTCGATCCCGTAGAGGACCGTGCTCTTCTTGTAGAGCGGCGTCTCCGGGGTGTTCAGGTACTTCGGCCCCGGGTCGTCGTCCATGAGCTTGCGGGCGCCGAAGCCGATGACGTCGCCGGTGATGTCGCGGATCGGCCAGATCAACCGCCGGTGGAAGCGGTCGATCAGCGTGCCGCGGGAGGACTCCTTGGCCAGTCCCGCCGTCACCAGCTCCTGCTGGGTGTAGCCCGCCGCGCGCAGGTGCCGGGTGAGGGCGTCCCAGCCACCGGGGGCGAAGCCGCAGCCGAAGTCGAGCGCCACCTGCCGGTCGAAGCCGCGGTCGGCGAGGAACTGGCGGGCGGGCGCCGCCTCGGGGCTGCCGAGCTGCTCGGCGAAGAAGGCGGCCGCGGCGGTGTTGGCGGCCACCAGGCGGGCGCGCTGCCCGGCGTGGGCGCGGTCGGGGCCGGCCGTGGGCCGTCCGCCGTCGTCCTCGTACTTGAGCTCGATGTTGGCGCGGGTGGCCAGCAGCTCGACGGCCTCGGTGAAGGAGAGGTGGTCGATCTGCTGGATGAAGGAGATGACGTCGCCGCCCGCCCCGCACCCGAAGCAGTGCCAGAGGTTTCTCGACGGCGTCACCTGGAACGACGGCGACTTCTCGTCGTGGAACGGGCAGAGCCCCTTGAGACTTCCCCCACCGGCACGCTTGAGCTGCAGGTGCTCGCCGACGATCTCGTCGATCCTCGACCGCTCGCGGACCAGCGCGATGTCGGCCGCCCGGATGCGTCCTCGCCCGGCCATCAGCTGCTCCCTCCGGTCACGGTGACGCCCGTGCCGGTCAGCGCCGCGGCCTGGTTGCGGCGGCCGACCACCAGCAGGAGCCACAGGAGGAAGACCTGCTCGTCCAGCGGCAGCTCCACGTCGACGGTGAGCGTCGGGCGCGGCGACCAGCCACCGGTGGTGCCACCCCGGGCCACCTCGCGCCCGTCGGCCAGGAATCGGTGCGTGCCCTTCCACCAGGACACCGACTCCACCTGCAGCGCACCACCGGTCAGCTCGACGGTCCAGGTGCCCTTCCACCACGACGTCTGCTCCGCCCGCAGCCGGGCCGTCTCCTCGGGGTCGACCTCCCAGCGAGCGGTGAGCACGCCCTTGCGCTTGCCGAAGACCCAGCGCCGGTCGCCCAGCACGGCCGTCGCCGACTCCGTCCAGCTGGACGCCTGCAGGGTGGCCACCACGACGCCGTCCCGCAGGACGGGGAGCACGCCCTTGCCGACGCCGGAGCTGCCCGCCTTGCCCAGTTCGAGCACCACGTGACTCCTCAGCCGATCCCGGGCGCGCCGGCGACGCTCTCGCCGGTCGCGCGGTAGAGCAGGTAGGCCGCCGTCTCCCGGAGGATGTAGCGGAACTGCGTGACCCTGGTCTGCACGGCCGGCCCCTGGCGGGTCGGCGAGCTCTCCGCCGAGATGCCTGCATCCTCCGCCATGCGCTCCGCCCGCATCGCGTGCCAGGGGTCGGTCACGAGGACGGCGGTGGTCCAGCCACGGTCGGCGAACGCCTCGGCGGTCACCCGCATGCTCTCCAGGGTGTCGACGCCCTCGGGGATCGCGAGCAGCGCCTCCGGCGGGAGGCCTGCCCGGAACAGGTAGTCGCGGCCGGCGTCGGCCTCGGTGAACGCGTCACCGGCCGCCTTGCCCCCGACGGTGACGACCACGGGCGCGACGCCGTCCTCGTAGAGGGCCAGGGCGTGCTCCAGCCGGGCCTCGAAGATCGACGACGGGACCCCGTTGTACTGCGCCGATCCCAGCACGACGATCGCGTCGGAGGCAGGGCGCGAGTCCTGCCGCGCCGTCCACCAGATGGCCAGCGCCGTGGAGGCGACCAGGAGCAGGGACGCGAGGACGGCCGCCGCGACCACCCGCGTCAGCAGACCTCCGAGCCACACCCCCACGCGTCATGGGTACCACGGTCCGCCGACGTCCCCGAGCCCCCTGGGGACGGTGTGCCGTGGGTCGCTGCTCAGCCGCCCGCCGGCTCGCCGAGCAACGCGGCGCGCCCGGCCTCCAGCCGCGCCACCGGTACGCGGAAGGGCGAGCAGGACACGTAGTCCAGCCCGACGTCGTGGAAGAAGTGCACCGACTCCGGGTCGCCTCCGTGCTCCCCGCAGATGCCCAGCTTGAGGTCGGGGCGCGCCGCCCGGCCGGCCTCGACGCCGATCCGCACGAGCTGCCCCACTCCGTCGCGGTCCAGCGACTCGAACGGGGAGATGCCGAAGATGCCCCTGTCCAGGTACTGGTGGAAGAACGCCGCCTCGACGTCGTCGCGGGAGAACCCCCAGGTCATCTGGGTGAGGTCGTTGGTGCCGAACGAGAAGAACTCCGCCGAGCCGGCGATCTCGCCGGCGGTCAGCGCCGCCCGCGGGACCTCGATCATGGTGCCGAGCAGCCCGGGGACCTCGCAGCCCTGCCGCTCGAACACCTCCGCGAGCACCTCCAGCGACTCCTCGCGGATCGCCTCGAGCTCCTGCACCGCGCCGACCAGCGGGATCATGATCTCCGGCTTCGGATCACCGCCGGCCTTCTGCCGCTCGCAGGCCGCCTCGGCGATCGCCCGCACCTGCATCGCGAACAGCCCGGGCACCACCAGGCCGAGCCGCACCCCGCGCAGGCCGAGCATCGGGTTCTCCTCGTGCATCCGGCGCACGGCGGCCAGCAGCCGCAGCTGGCCCTCGTCGTGGTGCCCCTCGGCCTCGGCGACCGCGACCCGGACGGCGAGGTCGGTGAGGTCGGGCAGGAACTCGTGCAGCGGTGGGTCCAGCAGCCGGATGGTGACCGGCAGGCCGTCCATCTGCTCGAAGATCTCCAGGAAGTCCTGCTTCTGCAGCGGCTCCAGCGCGTCCAGCGCGGCCTGCCGCTCGTCGTCGCCTTCCGCGAGGATGAGCTTCTCCACGAACCCGCGCCGGTCGCCCATGAACATGTGCTCGGTGCGGCACAGCCCGATCCCGCGGGCGCCGAACCGGCGGGCGCGTGCGGCGTCCTCCGGGGTGTCGGCGTTGGTGCGGACGTCCAGCCGCCGGACCTCGTCGGCGTGGGCGAGGATCCGGTGCACCGCCCGCACCAGATCGTCTGCACCGCCGTCGGCATCCGTCGATCCAGGGTCGATCTCGCCCTCGAAGTAGCGGACCACCGACGACGGCTCCACCGGTACGGCGCCGAGCCAGACCTGCCCGGTGGACCCGTCGATGGAGATGACGTCGCCCTCCTCCACGACCGTGCCGTCGGGCGCGGTGAAGCGCTTCGCCTTGGTGTCGACCTGCAGCTCCTCGGCGCCGCACACGCAGGTCTTGCCCATGCCCCGGGCGACGACGGCGGCGTGCGAGGTCTTGCCGCCGCGGCTGGTCAGCACGCCCTCGGCGGCGATCATCCCGGAGAGGTCGTCGGGGTTGGTCTCGCGCCGGACGAGGACGACCTTCTCGCCCTTCCGCGCCCACTCCTCGGCGGTCTCGGACGAGAACACCGCCTTGCCGACGGCGGCGCCCGGCGAGGCGTTCATGCCCTGGGTCAGCTGCTGGGCCTCCCCGCCGAGCACGAATCGCGGGAACATCAGCTGGGAGAGCTGCTCGCCGGTGACCCGCCGGACCGCCTCGTCCATGTCGATGAGGCCCTCGTCGACCAGCTGGGTGGCGATGCGGAAGGCGGCGGCCGCCGTGCGCTTGCCGACCCGGGTCTGCAGCATCCAGAGCTTGCCGCGCTCGACGGTGAACTCGATGTCGCACAGGTCGCGGTAGTGCGACTCCAGGCGCGACATGATGCCCATGAGCTCGTCGTAGGCGGACCGGTCGATCTCCTCCAGCCGGGTCAGGGGCACGGTGTTGCGGATGCCGGCGACGACGTCCTCCCCCTGGGCGTTCTGCAGGTAGTCGCCGTAGACGCCCTGCTCGCCGCTGCCCGGATCGCGGGTGAAGGCGACGCCGGTGCCGGAGTCCTCGCCGAGGTTGCCGAAGACCATCGAGCAGACGTTGACGGCGGTGCCGGCGTCACCGGGGATCCGCTCGCGGCGCCGGTACAGGACGGCCCGCTCGGCGTTCCAGGAGTCGAAGACGGCGTCGATCGCCAGGTCCATCTGCTCGCGGGGGTCCTGCGGGAACTCGGAACCGCTGTGCTCGTGGACGATCGCCTTGAACCTGTCGACCACGTCGCGCAGGTGATCGGCGTCCAGGTCGAGATCCAGGTCGGTGCCCTGCTCGGCCTTCACCGCGTCCAGCGCGTCGTCGAACAGCTCGCCGTCGATGCCGAGCACGGTCTTGCCGAACATCTGGATCAGCCGGCGGTAGGAGTCCCAGGCGAAGCGCTCCGAGCCGGACTGGGCGGCCAGCCCGCGCACCGACCTGTCGTTGAGGCCGACGTTGAGGACCGTCTCCATCATCCCGGGCATCGAGGCCGCCGCGCCGGAGCGGACCGAGACCAGCAGGGGGTCGTCCGGGTCGCCGAGGGTCTTGCCCATGGCTGCCTCCAGGGCGGCCAGGTGCGCGGAGACCTCGGCGTCGAGCTCCGGCGGGGTCTGCCCGTGCTCCAGGTAGTACCGGCAGGCGTCGGTGGTGATGGTGAACCCGGGCGGGACGGGCAGCCCGAGGTTGGTCATCTCGGCGAGGTTCGCGCCCTTGCCGCCGAGCAGGTCCTTCTGCTCCTTGCTGCCCTCGCCGAAGTCGTAGACCCACTTCGTCCCGCTCATGGCCGACCCTCCGCGCTCGACAGCACCCACCCGTCGATCGAGATCGTGCCGTACCCGGACGCAACAGGCGCGCCACCCCCGCCTGCCCGTCCCCCGTGCGGAGGACCGGTGGCCGAGGGTCAGTCGACCCCGCAGATGCGCGGGCCGTCCTCGCTGATCACGGAGAACGTGGAGGACCCGCCGTCGGCCCAGCGCACGTCGACCCGCTGCACCTTGTCGCCCTCGACCGGGTCGCTCTCGGCGCCGACGACCTCCCCCTCACCGGAGCCGAGGTAGGTGCCGGCGACGTCCTCGGGCGCGATCCGGGCCCGCTCGTCCTCGCAGAGCAGCTCGTGCGCGGTCTCGGTGTCGCCGTCGGCGAGAGCCGCGAGGAAGACGCCGGTCGCCTCGCCGGCCTGCTCGCCGGGCGAGCCCTTCACCAACAGCAGGGCCCCGGCCATGCCCACCGCGAGCAGCACGATCGCCACCAGCGTGCCGATGAGCCACCCCTGCCGGTTCCGCGGGGTGCCGGTGTGCAGCGGCGCCGGCCCGTCGTCGTAGAGAAAGGGCCCTGTCGGCGCGGTCATCCACCACTCACTTCGAGCTCGGCCCCGACCGGCGGCCGGGGATCGTCACGGTCGGCCAGCCAGCCCTCGGGCAGGGCGACGGGTCGGGGCGGGCTGGTCCGCCCACGCGGGGCACCGAGGACGGCGACCGGGTAGGGCTGGTCGGGGATGCCGGCCAGCAGCTCGGCCAGCTCGTCCAGGCTGCTCACCATCGCCAGCGCGCGGCGGACCTCCGAGCCCACCGAGAAGCCCTTGAGGTACCAGGCGACGTGCTTGCGGAAGTCGCTGCAGCCGTGCTGCTCGCCGTGCTCCTCGGCCAGGAGGGTGGCGTGCCGGTGCATGATCGCGGCGACCTCGCGGAACGTCGGCAGCGCGCGCTCGGCGCGGCCGGCGAAGGCGGCGGCGAGGTCGCCGAACAACCACGGCCGGCCGAGGCAGCCGCGGCCGATGACGACGCCGGCGCACCCTGTCTCGGCGACCATGCGCAGCGCGTCGTCGGCCTCCCAGATGTCGCCGTTCCCCAGCACCGGGATGTCGACGGCCTCGACCAGGCGGGCGATGTGGCTCCAGTCCGCGGTGCCGCTGTAGAGCTGGTCGGCGGTGCGCCCGTGCAGGGTGATCGCCGCGGCGCCCTCGTCCTGGGCGATCCGGCCGGCGTCGAGGTAGGTGACGTGGTCGACGTCGATGCCGATCCGGGTCTTGATGGTGACCGGGACGTCCTTCGCGGCGCGCACCGCCGCACGCACGATGTCGCGCAGCAGGACGCGACGCCACGGCAGCGCGGAGCCCCCGCCCTTGCGGGTCACCTTGGGTACCGGGCAGCCGAAGTTGAGGTCGATGTGCGCCGGGCGGGTGCCGGCGACACCCTCGTCCACGAGCATCTCCACCGCGCGGCCCACCGTGGCCGGCTCGACGCCGTAGAGCTGGACGGAGAACGCGTCCTTCTCGTCGGCGGTCGCGCGCACCATCTGCAGCGTCTTCGCGTTGCGCTCGACCAGCGCCCGCGTGGTGATCATCTCGCAGACGTAGAGGCCCGCCCCGAACTCCCGGCACAGGGTGCGGAAGGCCGGGTTGGTGATGCCGGCCATCGGCGCCAGGACGACGGCGGGCTCGACGGTGAGCGCCCCGAGCCGCAGCGGCGGGAGCGCCGTCATCGGGTCGAGCGTGGCGGTCACGACACCCAGGGTAGGCGGCAGGGTCCGTCACCTGCGCCGCCCGGCGGGGTGAGCCGCACCGCCCTCCCGGCCGGTCGACGGCGCTAGGTTCCCGTGCATGAGCGAGCGGGCCCCGTGAAGGCCGTCGTCCACGACCGCTACGGGCCGCCGGAGGTGCTGCGCGTCGAGGAGGTTCCCCTGCCGACGCCCGGCCCCGGCCAGGTGCGGGTCAGGGTGGCCGCGACGTCGGTCAACCTCAGCGACTGGGAGGGGCTCGTCGGGTCACCGGCCTACGCCCGCCTCGGCGGTCTCCGCTCCCCGGGGGTCCGCACGCTCGGATCGGACATCGCCGGGACCGTGGACGCCGTCGGTGATCGCGTCACCCGCTTCCACCCCGGCGACGCCGTCTACGGCGACAACCTCCGGCTGAAGGGTGGTTTCGCGGAGTTCGCGATCGCGCCGGAGACGGCTCTGGCGCGCAAGCCGCCCGAGTTGACCTTCGCGCAGGCCTCGGCGATCCCCCAGGCCGGAGCGATCGCGTCGTCCGGCACGCGGGGGGTCGCTGGCGGGACCCGGATGCTGATCAACGGCGCCGGCGGCGGGTCGGGGGCGTTCGCGATCCAGCTCGCCACGCAGCTCGGAGCGCACGTGACCGGCGTGGACAACGCCGGCAAGCTCGACTTCATGCGCTCCGTGGGCGCCGACGTCGTGATCGACTACCGCGCCGACGACTTCACCCGTCACGGACCGTACGACCGGATCCTCGACCTGGTGGCCCACCGCTCGGTGTTCGCCTACCGGCGCGCCCTGGCACCCGGTGGGCGGTACCAGTGCGTCGGGGGATCCGTACGTGCCCTGCTGCGGGTGCTCACGGTGGGACAGGTGGCGGGCCGGCTGACCGGCCGGCGTCTCGGCGTGCTGGTGGTGAAGGAGGAACCCGCCACGTTCGAGCCGGTGGCCGCCCGCTGCGCCGCCGGGGACGTCGCCGTCCACGTCGACCGCACGTACCCCTTGGACGAGGTCGCCGAGGCCCTGACCTGCGTCGGGGAGGGACGCGCCCGGGGCAAGATCGTCGTCGAGACCGCCCACGGATCTGGCAGCCTCCGCGCATGATCACGGACTGGGACCACAACAGCTGGTACCACCGGCTGCTCCTGCGCCAGGTGCCCGCCGGCGCCGAGCGGGCGCTGGACGTCGGCTGCGGCGCCGGCACGCTCGCCCGCCGGCTCGCCGACGTCGTCCCGCACGTCGACGCGTTCGACAGGTCGCCGGAGATGGTGGCCGAGGCGCGCGCCGTCGCACCACCCAACCTGGACGTGCAGGTCGCGGACGCGCTCACCGTCGAGCTGCCGCAGAACTCCTACGACGCCGTCGTCAGCATGGCCGTGCTGCACCACCTGCCGCTGGCGGAGGCGCTGCCCCGGATGGCCGGCTGGCTGCGGCCGGGCGGCGTGCTCGCGGCGGTGGCTCTCCCCCGCGCCGACCTGCCCCGCGGGCTGCCGGTCGAGGCCGCGGCGGCGGTGGCCCACCACGGCCTCGGCCTGGCGTTCCGCGCGCTGCGCCCGCTGACCGGCGCCGAGCTCTTCCGGCACGAACCGAGCCACGACGCCATGCCCGTGGCCGACGGGCGGCTGACCACCCGGCAGGTGCGGGCCGAGGCGAGCGCGGTGCTCCCGGACGTCCGGGTGCGGCGGCTCCTCTACTGGCGCTACCTGCTGGTCTGGCGCAAGCCGCTCTGACCGGTCAGCAGCCGGGGAGACGGGCCGCCAGGTAGGACTCGACCTGGTCCAGGCCCACCCGCTCCTGGCCCATCGAGTCGCGCTCGCGGATGGTCACGGCCTGGTCCTCGAGGGTGTCGAAGTCGACGGTGATGCAGAACGGCGTCCCGACCTCGTCCTGACGGCGGTACCGGCGGCCGATCGCACCGGCGTCGTCGAAGTCGACGTTCCAGTTCCGGCGGAGCGCGGCGGCGAGGTCCTTGGCCTTGGGCGAGAGGTCGGCGTTGCGCGACAGCGGGAGGACGGCAGCCTTCACCGGCGCCAGCCGCGGGTCGAGCTTGAGCACCGTGCGGGTGTCGACGCCGCCCTTGGCGTTGGGCGCCTCGTCCTCGCTGTAGGCCTCGATGAGGAAGGCCATCAGCGACCGGGTGAGCCCCGCGGCGGGCTCGATGACGTACGGCGTCCAGCGGGTGTTGGTGGCCTGGTCGAAGTAGGACAGGTCGGTGCCGGAGTGCTCCGTGTGCGTGGACAGGTCGAAGTCGGTCCGGTTGGCGATGCCCTCGAGCTCGCCCCACTCCGAGCCCTGGAACCCGAAGCGGTACTCGATGTCGACGGTCCGCTTCGAGTAGTGCGACAGCTTCTCCTTCGGGTGCTCGAAGTGCCGCAGGTTGTCCCGGTCGATGCCCAGGTCGGTGTACCAGCGGGTGCGCTCGTCGATCCAGTACTGATGCCACTCCTCGTCGCTGCCCGGCTCGACGAAGAACTCCATCTCCATCTGCTCGAACTCGCGGGTGCGGAAGATGAAGTTGCCCGGCGTGATCTCGTTGCGGAACGACTTGCCGATCTGGCCGATGCCGAACGGCGGCTTCTTGCGCGCGGCGCCCATGACGTTGGCGAAGTTGACGAAGATGCCCTGCGCGGTCTCCGGGCGCAGGTAGTGCAGCCCGGACTCGTCCTCGACCGGGCCGAGGAACGTCTTGAGCATCATGTTGAAGTCGCGCGGCTCGGTCCAGGCGCCCTTGGTGCCGCAGTTCGGGCAGCTGATGTCGGCCAGACCGTTCTCCGGCGCGCGGCCCTTGCGCGACTCGAAGTCCTCCTCCAGGTGGTCGGCGCGGAACCGCTTGTGACAGCTCTGGCACTCGGTCAACGGGTCGGTGAAGACGCCGACGTGGCCCGAGGCCACCCAGACCTGGCGGGGCAGGATCACCGAGGAGTCGATGCCGACGACGTCGTCCCGGCTCTGGACGACGGTCCGCCACCACTGCCGCTTGATGTTCTCCTTGAGCTCCACGCCCAGCGGCCCGTAGTCCCACGCGGAGCGGGTCCCGCCGTAGATCTCACCCGCCGGGAAGACGAACCCCCGGCGCTTGCAGAGGTTCACGACCTTGTCGAGGAGGGCGGGGTCGTGCTTGGCGGTGCTGTCGCTCACGGCGGGGGGCTCCATCCGGCTGGCGGTCGGCGGTTGACCTGCCCACGGTAGTTCCCGGCCTCGGCCGCGGCCCGACCGCCGTCGGGACGGACGCCGTTCAGGCGTCGTCGAGCAGCATGCGGATCTCGGCGTGCCGGACCAGGAAGGCCCGCTCGTCCAGCCGCTTCCGGCGCAGCCAGCCGGTCACCTCGTCGTTGCACTTGCTGGCGTTGCACGAGCCGCAGGCCGGCGCGACGTTGTCGACGGTGTAACGGCCACCGCGGGAGATCGGCAGCACGCAGTCCCGCTGCAGCGCGACGCCGGTGGCCCCGCAGTAGGCGCAGCCGCCCCAGAGCTCCTGCAGCGCCGTCCACTGCTCGGGGGTCAGGTCGTGCTCGACGGCGTCCATGCGGCGCTTGCGCCGGTGGGCGTACCGGGCGGTGCGGGTGCGGCTGACCACCAGGCGACCGTAGGTGCTGTCGCACCGCCGACGTGGGACCCCGACGTCACTCGCGCACGTCGGCCGAGCCCTCACCCATCGGCAGCCCGGCGGCGATCCACGCCTCGACACCGCCGACGAGGTCGGTGGCGCGGTGGAGGCCGACCGCACGCAGCGACGCGGCCGCGAGGCTCGAGCTGAATCCCTGCCGGCACACGACGACGACCTCGAGGTCGTAGCCGGTGGCCTCCGGGATCCGGTGGGCCGACGCGGGGTCCAGCCGCCACTCCAGCACCGTGCGGTCGATGACCACCGCCCCCGGCAGTTCGCCCTGCCGGCGACGCTGGGCCTCCGTGCGGGTGTCGACGACGAGGGCACCCCGGGCCGCGGCCTCGAGCAGCTCGCCCGGGTCCAGCCTCCGGACGCCGGCCCGGCTGGCGGCCAGCACTGCGTCGATCCCGGTCCGTGTCACCGCCGTCACGACGGCGAGCCTGCCAGCCCCGGCACCGCCCCGCCCGGCGACGACGGTTCACTCCCGGACGTAGGCACCTGGCTCGTCGAGGGCGTGCACCCACACCGGCGCCCCGGCGATCTTCACCGCCGCGGCCGACAGCCCGCGCCGGTAGGCACCGACGCCGTCCCAGCGGGTGACCAGCGCCCACATCTCGGGGTCGTCGGTCGACCGCCCGAAGTCGCCGCTGCGGAACCCCGGCGCGGCGCCGAGGGCCTCCAGCAGCGCCGGGACGGCGGCGGCGAGCGCGTCGCCGTCCGCCCCCGCCGCCCGGAAGCGGGTGACCGCGAACATCAGCGGGGAGCCATCCGGATGGCGCCGTCGAGCCGGATCGTCTCGCCGTTCAGGTAGCCGTTCTCCAGGATCTGCGCGGCCAGCTGGGCGAACTCCGAGGTGTGCCCGAGCCGGGCCGGGTTCGGCACCGAGGCCTCCAACGACGCCCGGACGTCCTCGCGCAGGCGGGCCAGCAGCGGGGTGTCCATGATCCCGGGCGCGATCGTGCAGACCCGGATGTTCTTGCTGGCCAGGTCGCGGGCCGCGTTGAGGGTCATGCCGACGATCGCGGCCTTGGAGGCGGTGTACGGGAGCTGGCCGATCTGGCCCTCGAACGCGGCGACCGACGCGGTCATCACGATCGCCCCGCGCTCGCCGTCGACCGCCTCGTGGCGCGCCATCCGGGCCGCACCGAGCCGCAGGGCGTTGAACGACCCCGTCACGTTGAGCTTCATCACCCACTCGAAGTCCTCGAGCGAGCCGGGCTCGCCGTCCTTGTCGAGGACGCGCAGCCGCCGGCCGGCGCCCGCGCAGTGCACGAGACCGCGCAGCGGACCCTGCTCACCGGCGACGTCCAGGGCGGCGGCGAACTGCTCGGCGTCGGTGACGTCGGCGGGCGCGAACCGGGCGGCGTCCCCCAGGTCGGCGGCGACCTGCTCCCCCGCCGAGCTCGGCAGGTCGATGATCGTGACGCGGCCGCCGGCGGCGACGAGCCGCTGGGCGGTGGCCAGGCCGAGGCCCGAGGCGCCGCCGGTGACGGCGGTGGTGAGTCCGGAGAGCTGCATGGGTCCGGTGGTCCTTTCGACGGTTCGGGTCGGACGCTGTCTATCAGGCGCTGCCGAACCGCCGCTGGCGCGAGGCGTACTCCTCGCACGCCGCCCACAGGTGCCGGCGGTCGAAGTCGGGCCAGAGCGTGTCGAGGAAGACGAACTCCGCGTAGGCCGACTGCCAGAGCAGGAAGTTGCTGGTCCGGTTCTCCCCGGAGCTGCGCACGAACAGGTCGACGTCGGGCATGTCGGGTTCGTCGAGGAACCGGGCGACGGTCTTCTCGTCGATCTTGTCCGGGTTCAGCCGGCCGGCGGCGGCCTCGCGGGCGATGGCTGCGGCGGCGTCGGCGATCTCGGCCCGGCCGCCGTAGTTCACGCACATGGTGAGGGTCAGGACGTCGTTGTCCTTGGTGAGCTCCTCGGCGATCTCGAGCTCCTTGATGACCGACCGCCACAACCGCGGCCGCCGGCCCGCCCAGCGCACCCGCACCCCGAGCTCGTGCATCTCGTCCCGCCGGCGGCGGATGACGTCGCGGTTGAAGCCCATGAGGAAGCGGACCTCCTCGGGGCTGCGCCGCCAGTTCTCGGTGGAGAAGGCATACGCGGACAGAGCGCTGATCCCCACCTCGATGGCGCCCTCGACGCAGTCGAACAGCGAGGACTCCCCCGCCTCGTGGCCGGCGGTCCGCGGGAGCCCACGCTCCTTGGCCCACCGGCCGTTGCCGTCCATGACGATCGCGACGTGGCCGGGGACCTTGTCCCGCGGCAGCTCCGGGGGGCGAGCGCCGGAGGGATGCGGGTTCGGCGCCTTGACCGCGCGCTTCACGCGTTCACCACCGGCCGCGTCGCCGCGTCGGAGCGGTCGACCAGGGGCAGGGACCGCAGCCCGCGCTCGAGGTGCCACTGCAGCAGTGCGGCCACCAGTCCGCTGCTCTCGCGGCGGTTGATGCCCTGGCTGGCGTCCGCGCGCGCCCAGTCGCCGGTCAGGAGCGCCTCCATGAGCTCGAGGGTGACCGGGCTCGGCATCGCCGATCCGGTCGGCCGGCACGGCGGGCACACCGTGCCCCCGGCCGGCACCGAGAAGTGCCGGTGCGGCCCCGCCTCGCCGCAGCGGGCGCACTCCCCCAGCGCCGGCTCCCAGCCGGCCACCGACATGGCGCGCAGCAGGAAGGCGTCGAGCACCAGGCCCGACGGATGCGCCCGTTCGCCGAGGGCACGGAGCGCCCCGACGACGAGCAGGAACAGCCGGAGCGAAGGCTCCTTCTCCTCGGCTGTCAGCCGGTCCGCGGTCTCCAGCACCGCGGTGCCGGCGGTGTAGGCGGGGTAGTCGGTCACGATCTCCTGGCCGTAGGAGCGGATGGACTCGACCTGGCTGACGATGTCGAGGTTGCGGCCGGTGTAGAGCTGCAGGTCGACGTGGGTGAACGGCTCCAGCCGCGCCCCGAACTTGCTCTTGGTGCGGCGGACCCCCTTGGCGACCGCGCGGACCTTGCCCGTGCGGCGGGTCAGCACGGTGACGATGCGGTCTGCCTCACCCAGCTTCTGGGTGCGCAACACGATCCCCTCGTCGCGGTAGAGGGCCTTCGGGGTGTGCGCGCTCACTAGCCGCACCCCCCGGCGGCGGGTCGCTCCGTGCCTCGGTCGCTGGCGCTCCCTGCGATGCTCACTCCGCCCGCCACCTCAGTAACCGAGCCTGTTCAGCTTCTTGGGGTCGTCCTGCCACTCGCCGAGCACGGTGACGTGCAGGTCGAGGTGGACGCGGGCGCCGAGCAGCGTCTCCATGCCGGCGCGGGCCTCGGTGCCGATCGCCTTGATGATCGAGCCGCCCTTGCCCAGCAGCATCGGCTTCTGACTGGGCCGCTCGCAGTGCAGCAGGGCGTGGATCTCGACCAGCTCGCCGCCCTCCTTCTTCGGGTCGGGGCGGCGGTTCATCTCCTCGATGGTCACCGCCAGCGAGTGCGGCACCTCCTGGAACACCTTCTCCAGCGCCGCCTCGCGCACCAGCTCGGCCAGCTGCCGCTCGGTGTCCTCGTCGGTGGTCTGCTCCTCCGGGTAGAGCGGCGGCCCCTCCGGCAGGAGCGTGATCAGCAGGTCCTCGAGCAG
The DNA here is from genome assembly GCF_005222955.1 of Blastococcus sp. CCUG 61487. GTDB lineage: Bacteria > Actinomycetota > Actinomycetes > Mycobacteriales > Geodermatophilaceae > Blastococcus. The sequence goes on from NZ_LWUA01000289.1 coordinate 23,505, forward strand.
CTCGACCTGGTCGCCCTTGACCGCGCTCACCGGCACGATCTCGGCGGCCTCGACCAGCTGGCTGGCGGCGACGAGCTGCTCGGCGATCTGCTTCTTGGCCGCGGCGTCGGTCTTGGTGACGACGACGACCACCGGTGCCTTCACCTCGCGCAGCTGGCGGGCGATGAACCTGTCACCGGGGCCGACGGGCTGGTCGGCCGGGATGCAGAAGACGATCACGTCGACGTCGGCGAGCGTGTCGCGGACGACGTCGTTGAGCCGCTTGCCGAGGAGGCTCTTCGGCTTGTGCAGGCCGGGGGTGTCGACCAGGACGATCTGCCCCTCCGGCTTGTGCACCACCCCGCGGATGGCGTGCCGGGTGGTCTGCGGCCGGTTGCTCACGATGCCGACCTTCTCGCCGACCAGCGCGTTGGTCAGCGTCGTCTTCCCGGCGTTCGGGCGTCCCACGAGCGCGACGAATCCGCTGCGGTACGGCGGCTGCCCCGGTGTGGTCACGGGGAGAAGTGTCCCACCCACCGCTGACGTCCCTGCCGCCCTGGGAGGATCGCGGCGTGGCACAGCGAGCGCGGGGTGGACGCCGGCCGTCACCGGAGGCGGTGGTCCGGGACCGGCGGCTGCACGTGGAGCAGGTGCGCGGGCACCGCTTCGTCGCCGGGCGGGGGCCCAAGCGCTCGGCCACGGTCGTGCCGGCGCCGCTGCGGTACTGGCAGTACCGCCCGGCCGGGCCGATCGCGACGGCCGCCACCGTCCTCGTCGTGGCGGTCTGGCTGATCCTGTTCGCCGTCCTGGGAGGCGCGGACGAGCTGCGGGGCGAGATCCCGCTGGCGCTGGCCGCGGGGCTGGCCGTCTTCGTGCTGAGCACCGTCCGGCTCACGGTGAGCGACCACGGGTTGTCGTTCGACGTGGCCGGCACCCGCCCGGCTCCCGACCGGGTGATCCCCCTGGTCGGCGTCCGCGAGCTGCGCACGGGCGCGCCTCCGGCGGACTGGCCGGCGGCCAAGCGCCGGGGCGGCTGGTGGCCGGGACGGACGCGGGTCGCCCTGCGGTACGCCAACGTCGACGGCGACCGCGCGCTCTCCCTGTGGGTGCGCGACCCCGAGGCGTTCGCCGCAGCGCTGCGCACGCCGCTGCAACGCTGACCGAGGGTGCGTCAGGAGGTGATGCGCAGGCTTCCGTCGGGGCCGGCGAGGTGCACCGGTGCCGACGGCGCGAGGTCGCGGACGGCGGCCAGCCCTTCCTGCTCCACCGCGTCGGCCTCCGACACGATGACGGCCGCCTCGAGCCCCTCGACGCCGCTGGACACGGCGGCGGCGACGGCGGCCTGCAGCGCCGACAGCTTCAGCGACGGCAGGGCGACGGCGCCGGCCACGTAGGTGCGGCCGTCGGTGTCCCGGACCGCCGCGCCCTCGGCCGCGCCGGTGCGGGCACGGGCGGAGCGGGCGAGCGTGACGAGCTTGGCGTCCTCGGGCTGCAGGTCGGGCACGAGTCGCTAGCTTTCCACGCCGATGGCCGGCTCGTCGGTGCGGGTCGCGGTGTCCTCGACGTCGTCCTCGGCCGGCTCCTCGACCCGGCAGACCACCATCGTGTCGATGCGGTTGCGCCGACCTCCGGTGCTCTCGGCGACCAGCCGCAGCCCGCCGATCTCCGCCATCGCACCCTCGATCGGGACCCGGCCGAGCTCGCGTGCCAGCAGCCCGCCGACGGTCTCGACGTCGTCGTCCTCGGGCAGCTCCACGCCAGGGAACAGCTCGGCGAGGTCCTGCACGGGCAGCCGGGCGATGATCCGCACCGACCCGTCCTCCAGCGGCTCCACCTCGGGCCGGGAGAACGCGTCGTGCTCGTCGGCGATCTCGCCGACGATCTCCTCGAGGATGTCCTCGATGGTGAGCAGCCCGGCGAAGCCGCCGTACTCGTCGACGACGATCGCGATGTGGATGCGCTGGGCCTGCATGTCGCGCAGCAGCTGGTCGACCGGCTTGGACTCCGGCACGAACGTCGGGGTGCGCATCAGGTCCTCGACCTTGGGCCCGCGCGCATCGGCGTTCTGCGACCGGCGGACGAGGTCCTTGAGGTAGACGACGCCGACGACGTCGTCCACGTTCTCGCCGATGACCGGGATGCGGCTGAACCCGCTGCGCAGCGCCAGGGCGAGCGCCTGCCGGACGGTCTTGGTGCGCTCGATCCAGACGACGTCGGTGCGCGGGACCATGACCTCGCGGGCGATCGTGTCGCCGAGCTCGAACACCGAGTGGATCATGTTCCGCTCGCCGGACTCCACGACGCCGCGCTCCTCGGCCATGTCGACCAGCTCGCGCAGCTCGACCTCCGAGGAGAACGGCCCGTCGCGGAAGCCCCGGCCGGGCGTGAGCATGTTGCCGATCAGGATGAGCAGCGTGGCGATCGGGCCGAGCACCCGCCCGAGCAGCCGGACGACACCCGCGCTGGCCAGCGCGGTGGTGTAGGCGTGCTGGCGGCCCAGGGTCCGCGGGCCCACGCCGACGAGCACGTAGCTCACCACCGTCAGCACGCCCGCGGCGGTCAGGAAGGTGCGCCAGCCGCCGCCCCACAGGTCGTAGAGCAGGACGGTGACGAGGACCGCCGAGACCATCTCGCAGGCGATCCGGAGCAGCAGGAGCAGCGCCACGTGGCGGGCCCGCTCGAGCACGACCTCCTCGAGGGCGGCCGCGCGCTTGATGCCCTCGCGGCGCAGCTCCTCGACGCGGGCCTTGGAGACCCGCTGGAGAGCGGCGTCCATCGCCGCGAAGATGCCGGCCAGCGGCACGAGGAGGCCGGCGACCACCAGCATGGTGATCTCGCCGGAGCTCATCGGGGTGTCTGCTCCTGGCCGGCCGGTGCACCCGTCACCGGCTCGCGCGGCGCGGAGCGCCAGCCCTCGATGAGCCGTGTCTGGAGGGCGAACATCTCCTTCTCCTCGTCGGGCTCCATGTGGTCGTAGCCGAGCAGGTGCAGCACGCCGTGCGTGGCGAGCAGGACCAGTTCGTCGTCCATGGTGTGGCCGGCCGCGCGCGCCTGGCGCACTGCGACGGCCGGGCACAGCACGACGTCGCCCAGCAGCGCGGGGCCGGGGTCGGGGTCGTCGGGACGCGAGGTGTCGAGCTCGTCCATGGGGAAGGCGAGCACGTCGGTCGGCCCCTTCTCCCCCATCCAGCGCTCGTGCAGGCTGCTCATGTACTCGACGTCCACGCAGAGCACCGACAGCTCGGCCATCGGGTTGACCTTCATCTCACCGAGCACGAAGCGGCAGATGCCGGCGAGTTCGGCCTCGTCGACCGCGATCTCCGACTCGTTGGACACCTCGACGGGCATGCCGGTCAGCTCCCCTGCCGGCGCGGCCGGGCCGGTCGTGCCGGTGCGGCCGGCCGGGTGGTGGTGGGCTGCCGGGAGGCGTCCCAGCGCTCGTAGGCGTCCACGATGTCGCCGACCAGTCGGTGCCGGACGACGTCGGAGCTGGTCAGGTTGGCGAAGTGCACGTCCTCCACGCCGTCGAGGATCTCGCGGACGATCTTCAACCCGCTCTGCGCCCCGCCGGGCAGGTCGACCTGCGTGACGTCGCCGGTGACCACGATCTTCGAGCCGAAGCCGAGCCGGGTGAGGAACATCTTCATCTGCTCGGCGGTGGTGTTCTGCGCCTCGTCGAGGATCACGAACGCATCGTTCAACGTGTTGTGCGTGACGATGAAGTCATCGGTGACGTACAGGGAGTCCTGCGCGGCCACCTGGATGCACATCGTCTCCATGACGCCGACCGGTTCGATGCTGTCGATGAAGCGCATCGGCCGGCCGCCGCCCGCGGCCTCGTAGACGCGCCGCTTCCGCTCCAGACGGAAGGGCTGGACGTCGGCCGGCAGGCGGATCTCGAGGACGTGCGCCGCACGGCGGTCGTGGACAGGGCGTCCCTGCGCCATGCCCGGTGCTCGGCCGGCGGGGAGACGAGTGCGACGGGTGACGACGCCACCCAGCGAACGGACGAGGAACATGACGTCGTCCCGCAGGCGCTCGGACGTCGTCGTGTACCGGATGCGGCACGTCCGATCCTGCTGGGTCACCGGGCCGCCGTCCGAGTCGAGCAGCCCTTGGAGCAGCGCGATGCGCACGTCTGCCGAGTTGTGCGAGTAGACCCAAGGCACGAACTTCGTCGCCGACCGCGTGCCGGCGAGGTCGAGCTCCCGGATCGCCTCGGTCACCGGATTCGCGATGCGGAGCCCGCCACGGCCCCCGTGCACCTGCCGCAGGACGTGGTCCGGACCGGACTCGTGCACGAGTTCGATGCCCTCGAGTGCCGACTCCAGCGCTCCGACGAGTTCGGGGTCGCTCGTCGAGAAGGACGGCGTGGTCGACGTCGTCCGGCACCCGTCCCCGAGCAGGAGGCCCAGCGCGTACGGGTCGAGCGGCACTTCCTGCGGCTCGAACTCGACCGCGTCCACGAGCGGGAGCTCGTAGCGGTGTGCGCCCGCCCCCCAGCGCAGGTTGCCGACCATCTCCTGCGTCTCGAGCGTGCGACTCGTCCCGCGACGGCGATCGTCCGGCGTCGTCACGGTCCACAGGTGCTCGCCGCACGCCAGGGTCGAGGCGCCGTCCTGGGTGGTGACCCGGTAGACGTCCTTCACGCCCTGCGGGTACACCCCGAGCACGGGCGTCGGCAGGCCGTTCGAGCCGACCACCAGATCGCCGACCTGGAGGGTGCCGATCGGCATGAAGCCGTTCGGGGTCAGCACCTTCGCGTCGTAGGGCTGCGCGCGGCCACGCATGTACGCCAGCGGCGCGACCTCGATCGTCCCGGCCGCCATGAGCCGCGGGATCGACTCCGGGTCGACCATGTCGTGCAGCGCGTCGTAGAGCGGGCGCAGGTAGGGGTCGATCTTCTCGCTGAGCGTGCCGGGCAGGTAGCCCAGGCGCTCGCCGGCCTCGACCGCCGGCCGGGTCAGGATGATCCGGTTGACGTTCTTGGTCTGCAGCGCCTGCACGGCCTTGGCCATGGCCAGGTAGGTCTTGCCGGTACCGGCGGGCCCGATGCCGAAGACGATGGTGTGCGCGTCGATCGCGTCGACGTAGCGCTTCTGGTTCAGCGTCTTGGGCCGGATCGTGCGGCCGCGGCGGCTGATGATGTCGAGGCTGAGGACGTCGGCCGGCCGCTCCGCGCCGCCGGCCTTGAGCATCCCGATCACCCGGCGCACCGAATCCGGGCGCAGCTGCTGGCCGGTGCCGAGCAGCGCGATCAGCTCGTCGAAGACCCGGACGGCGAAGGCGTTGTCGGCCGGCTGCCCGGTCACCGAGATCTCGTTGCCGCGCACGTGCACGTCGGCGTCGAGCTCGGCCTCGACCAGCCGGAGCAGCTCGTCGGCCGAGCCGAGCAGGCCCACCATCGAGATCGACTCGGGCACGGCGATCGTGGTGCGGACGGCGGCCGGCGGCGGTGCGGCCGTGCCGGCGGCGGCGTCCTCGGCGCTGTCGTCCAGGGCCGCAGCCTGGGCCGACGCCTCACGGGACGTAGGGGCATCCTGGACGGGATCGTGCGGGGAGGTGTCGGGCAAGAACCCTCGACCCTGCCTTCCTGGCTGGGGGTGCGGACCGTGCGACTCTACCCGTGCAGCGGCCCGTTCACCCCCGTCGCACCCAATGGGGTCAGCGCCCCGAGTAGGTCGCCTTGCCCGGCCCCTCGGCGAGGAAGGACCGCACCGCACCGCGCAGGTCCTCGCTGCCGAACAGCGCCCCGGACACCTCGGGAACCAGCGCGTCGGCGGCGCGCGCCCCGTTGCGGGCGGCGGTGATGACCAGCTGCTTGGTGGCCGCGTGGGCCAGGGTCGGACCGGCGGCGACCTCCCGCGCGTAGGCGCGGGCGGCGTCGGCGAACCCCTCGTCGGGCAGCACCCGGTTGACCACGTTCCACCGCGCCAGCACCGCGGCCGGGTAGCGCTCGCCGGTGAAGATCAGCTCCCGCGCCCGGGCCGGGCCGGCGCGCTCGGCCAGCCGCTGCGGTCCGCCCATCGACGGGGTGAGCCCCACGACGATCTCGACCAGGCCGAAGCTCGCCTTCTCGGCGGCCAGCAGGATGTCGCAGCACAGCGCCAGCTCGAAGGCGGCGGTGAGGGTGAGCCCGTGGGCGGCGAACACGGTGGGGACCGGCAGGTCCTCGATGGTCTGCGCGACCCGCAGCAGCCGGGTCCACAGGTCCGCCCCCTGGCGCACCGGCTCGGGGCCCTCGGCGATGTCGCGGAAGAAGCTGACGTCGACACCGCCGGAGACCACCTTCCCGCGCGCCTCGAACAGCACGGCCCGCGCCCGGCCGGGATCGGCCGGGTCGGTGAGGGCGACCAGCTCCGCGGCGACGTTCTCCAGCGCGTTGAAGACGGGCGGGTCGAACAGGTTCAGCGGCGGGTTGTCGAGGACGACGACGGCGACGTCGCCGTCCCGCTCGATCCGGAAGGGCTCGGCGCTGGCGGTCATGGCCCCAGGGTGGCAGCCGTGCGGCTCGACGCTCCGGCGGGGTCAGCCGGGCGGCCAGCCGAGTCCACGACCGCCGAGCACGTGCAGGTGCAGGTGGTCCACGGTCTGCCCGCCGTGCGGACCGGTGTTGGTCACCAGCCGGTAGCCGGGCTCCGCTCCCTCTCCGGACACCAGGCCCTCCTGCCGGGCGACCGCGTGCGCGGCGGCGACGACGTCGGAGAGCAGCACGGGGTCTGCCTCGACCAGCGCGCCGACCGTGGCGTGGTGCTCCTTCGGGATGACCAGCACGTGCGTGGGCGCCTGCGGGTTGATGTCGCGGAACGCGAGCACCCGGTCGGTCTGGTGGACGACGTCGGCGGGGATCTCCCCCGCGACCATGCGGCAGAACAGGCAGTCGGTCACGACCGCGACCTTAGAACGGGCCGCACGGCCCCGCGCCCGGCAAGATCCAGGCCACCGTTGCACCCACCGCCGAGGAGGTACCGCCATGTCCGCTCCCCGCCCCGTGACGAGGACGTAGTGAGCACCGCTCCCGCTGCCCGGTCGGGTGGCCTCGATCCGTTCTCCCGCCGTTCCTTCCTCGGCGCCGCGGGCGTCGCGCTGGCCGCCACGCTCGCCGCCTGCAGCCGCTCCTTCACCGGGGCCTCCTCCACCGGGGCCTCCTCCACCGGGTCCTCGTCCGCCGATCCGGCCGGCCCGCTCCGCATCGGCGCCATCCCCGACCAGGACCCCGAGATCCTCGCCCGCCTCTACGGCACCGTGGCCGACGCGATGTCCGAGGGCCTCGGCCTCGAGGTGTCCTACGAACCGGTCACCGACTACGCCGCCGCCGTCTCCCTGTTCCGCACCGGCGACCTCGACCTCGTCTGGTTCGGCGGGCTGACCGGCGTCCAGGCCCGGCTCCAGCCCCCTGGCGCGCTCCCCATCGCGCAGCGCGACATCGACGAGGACTTCCACTCCGTCTTCGTCGTCAACGCCGGCACCGGCCTCGCGCCGGCCGACGACCTCACGCCGCTGGCCGACCTGCGCTTCACCTACGGCAGCGAGACGTCGACGTCGGGCCGGCTGATGCCCGCCTACTTCCTGGAGGAGCAGGGCGTCGACCCCGAGAGGTTCCCGGGTGGCCCCGGGTTCTCCGGCTCGCACGACGCCACACTGGCCCTCGTCGCCTCGGGCTCCTACCAGGCCGGCGTCCTCAACGAGCAGGTCTGGACGAGCCGGTCCGAGGAGGGCGCCGTCCCGCCGTCCGTGGTGCTGTACGCCCGGACGCCGGCCTACCACGACTACCACTGGCTGCTCGGTCCGCGGGCAGTCGAGCGGCTGGGTGACGACCTGCCCGAGCGGCTGACCGACTGGTTCACCTCCCTGTCGGCCGACGACCCGGCCGACGCCGCGGTGCTCGAGCTGTTCGGCGCCGGCTCCTTCATCCCGACCGAGGCGTCGAACTACGACCAGATCGAGGCGATCGGCCGCGATCTCGGGCTGGTCAACTGACCGAGACCGCGCGGCTCACCGGCATCGAGGTCCGCTACGGCAGCACTCCGGCCCTGGCCGGGGTGGACCTCGCGGTGGCCGCGGGCGAGCGGGTGGCCGTCGTCGGGGCGTCGGGGGCGGGCAAGTCCACGCTGCTGGGCGTGCTCAACGGCTCGGTCGAGCCGAGGGCGGGATCGGTGCTGGTCCTCGGCACCGATCCGAGCGTGGTCCGGGGCCGGGAGCTGCGCCGGCTGCGGGCGCGCGTCGGCACCGTGCGCCAGCACCTGGAGCTGGTCGGCCCGCTGCGAGTGGTGCACAACGTCAACGCCGGGCGGCTCGCCTCGTGGTCGCCGCTGCGGGCCGCGTGGTCGCTGCTGCGCCCCCAGGGCGTCGAGGACGTGCGGGCGGCACTGACCCGGGTGGGGTTGGCCGAGCGGTTGTTCGAGCGGACCGACCGGCTGTCCGGAGGGCAGCGCCAGCGGGTCGCCCTGGCCCGCCTGCTGGTGCAGCACCCGGAACTCGTGCTGGCCGACGAGCCGGCGTCGGCGCTGGACCCGGCGCTCGCCGACTCCGCGCTGTCGCTGCTGGGGGAGCTCGCGCTCGCCGACGGCGGAGCCCTCCTGGCCTGCCTGCACGACCCGGAGCTGGCGCTCCGGCACTGCGATCGGGTGGTCGGGCTGGTCGACGGACGGATCACCGTCGACTCCCCGACCGCCGGCCTGACCGTGGCCGACCTGGAGGAGTTCTACGGAGTCCGGCGGTGACCCTCGTCCGCGACCGGCCACCCGCGGCCGCGGCCGTGCTGCGGCGCGACCGGCGGCGGTGGCCCTGGGGCCTCGGCGCCGCCGCGCTGCTGGTCTGGTCGCTGGCCGGCTCGGGGCTGTTCACCGAACCGGTCGTGAACACCGGCGGGCTCGGGGAGTTCCGCCGGTTCGCCGCCGCCGCCCTGCAGCCCGAGCTCGACGGCGAGTTCCTCCGGGTCGTCGCCGAGTCGGCCCTCGTCACCGTGGCCTACGCCGCGCTGGGCGCCGGGCTCGCGGTGCTCCTGGGCTCGCTCGGCGCGGTCGCGCTGGCGCGGACCACCTGGGGACGACGACGCGCCGGCTGGACCGCCGCCCGCGGTCTGCTCGCCGTCCCCCGGGGTCTGCACGAGGCGGTGTGGGGGCTGCTCCTGGTCAACGTCCTGGGGCTGGACCCCTGGGTCGGCGTGCTGGCGATCGGCCTCCCCTACGGCGCGGTCACCGCCAAGGTCTTCGCCGACCTCGTCGACGAGGTCCCGCGCGGTCCGTACACCGCGCTGCTCGCGGCCGGCACCGGTCGCGCAACCGCGGCGGTGTACGGACTGCTCCCCCCGGCGGCGGGCGGTCTGCTGTCCTACGCCTTCTACCGGCTGGAGTGCGCGGTGCGCTCCGCCGTCGTCCTCGGCCTGATCGGTGCCGGCGGGCTGGGCTACCAGCTGGCGCTGTCGTTCAGCTCGCTGCGCTGGGAACAGGTGTGGACGACGGTGTACGCGCTCGCCGTCCTCTGCATGCTCGCCGACGTGGCCGGCCGGCGGGTCCGCCGCCGGCTCGCCACCGCGTCGACGTCCGGCGGCGCGGTGCTGCGCCGCGACCCCGTGCTGACCGGCGCGGTGGTGGGCTCGCTGCTGCTCGCCGCCTGGTCGTGGTGGTACCTCGCGCTGTCGCCCGCCACCCTCGTCTCGGAACGGACCCGTGAGCAGGTCGCCTACGTCGCGCGGGCCGGCTGGCCGCCGGACACCGACGAGGCCCTGCTGTCGGCGATCGCCTCGACGGCCGTGGACACCGTGCAGATGTCGGTCATCGCGATCGCCCTGGCCGCGACGGGCGCACTGGCCCTGACCGGGGTGACCGCCCGCCCGTCCGGGCCCAGCAGCCTCGTGCGCCGGTGGACCGGGTCGGCGGTGCGGGTCGGTCTCCTGCTGCTGCGGGCGATCCCGCCGCCGATCTGGGCGCTGGTGCTGCTGTTCGTGTTCCTCCCCGGCGTGCTGCCGGGTGCGCTGGCGCTCGGCGTCTACACGCTGGGTGTCCTGGGCCGGCTGCTCGGAGAGGCTGCCGAGGAGGTCGATCCCCGACCGCGGGAGCTGCTGCGGGCCGGGGGTGCGTCCCCGGCGAGCGCCTGGCTGTACGCCACCCTCCCGGCCCTGAGCGGCCCGGCGATCGCGCTGTCGCTCTACCGGTGGGAGGTCGCGATCCGGGACACCGTCCTCGTGGGGCTGCTCGGCGCCGGTGGCCTCGGTGCGCTGCTCTCGGCGCGCATCTCCGCGTTCGACTGGTCCGCCGTCACGACGGTGCTCGTCGCGATCGTGCTGCTCACCTTCGCCGTCGACCTGGTCAGCGGGCGGGCCCGGGCCGCTCTCCGCTGACGCCCTCCCCGGGCCGCGCTCTTCCGCACGCCGAGCGGCCTCCGGAGTCCTACGCTCCACCCCGGAGCGACGGGGCCGGCGACGGAGCCGGCGCCGGGGCGGGAGGCTTCATGTCCACGGCGGTCACCTCAGGAGAGCCCGGCGGGACCTCGCCCGCTCCTCCCCACGCCCGGCGCAGGTCACCCCGGTCGATCGCGCTCTGGGCGCTCGTCGCCGTCGTCGGCGCGGTCTGCTGGACGGTGCTGGCGCTCGCCCGCGGCGAGAACGTCTCGGCGCTGTGGATCCTGTTCGCGGCGTGGTCGTCGTACGCCATCGCCTACCGCTTCTACGCCCGGTGGATCACCCATCGCGTGCTGCAGGCCGACGACCGGCGGGCCACCCCGGCCGAGCGGCTGGACAACGGGATCGACTTCGACGTCACCGATCGGCGGGTGCTCTTCGGGCACCACTTCGCCGCGATCGCCGGGGCCGGCCCGCTGGTCGGCCCGGTCCTGGCCGCCCAGATGGGCTACCTGCCCGGCACCATCTGGATCATCGTCGGCGTCATCTTCGCCGGGGCGGTGCAGGACCTCACCGTCCTGTTCTTCTCGATGCGCCGCAACGGCAAGAGCCTGGGCCAGATGGTGCGCGAGGAGATCGGCGTGGTCGGCGGGATCGCCGCGCTGATCGCCGTCTTCGCGATCATGATCATCATCCTGGCCGTCCTGGCGCTGATCGTGGTGAACGCGCTGGCCGAGTCGCCGTGGGGCGTGTTCTCCATCGCGCTCACGATCCCGATCGCGCTGTTCATGGGCTTCTACCTGCGGGTGCTGCGGCCCGGGCGGGTGCTCGAGGCGACCGGCGTCGGGGTGGCGCTCCTGCTGCTGGCGATCGTCGGCGGCGGCTGGATCCAGGACACCGCCCTCGGCGACGCGCTGACCCTGTCCAAGGAGTGGCTGGTCCTCGCGCTGGTGATCTACGGCTTCGTCGCCTCGGTGCTGCCGGTGTGGCTGCTGCTGACCCCGCGCGACTACCTGTCGACCTTCATGAAGGTCGGCGTCATCGTGCTGCTGGCCGTCGGGCTGGTCCTCGCCCGCCCGGTGCTCCAAGCCGACGCGGTCACCGACTTCGCCCGCGAGGGCACCGGCCCGGTGTTCGCCGGATCGCTCTTCCCGTTCGTGTTCATCACCATCGCCTGCGGTGCCCTCTCGGGCTTCCACGCCCTGATCTCGTCGGGGACGACGCCGAAGATGGTGGCCAAGGAGAGCCAGGCCCGCCTCATCGGCTACGGCGGCATGCTGATGGAGTCCTTCGTGGCGATCAGCGCCCTGATCGCCGCCTGCGTGATCGACCAGGGCCTCTACTACGCGATGAACGCCCCCGCCGGTGCCACCGGGGGGACGTTCGACTCCGCCGCCGCGTTCGTGAACGGACTCGGCTTCGACACCACCTCGGCGCAGCTGGCGCAGGCCTCGGCCGACGTCGAGGAGGAGAGCCTGGTCTCCCGGACCGGCGGCGCACCCACCCTCGCCGTCGGCATCGCCGAGGTGTTCAGCACCGCGTTCGGCGGCGGCCTGAAAGCCTTCTGGTACCACTTCGCGATCATGTTCGAGGCGCTGTTCATCCTCACCGCGGTGGACGCCGGCACCCGGGTCGGGCGCTTCATGCTGCAGGACACGATCGGCAACGTGTGGAAGAAGTTCGGCGACCTGTCGTGGCGGCCGGGCAACCTCATCGCCAGCGCCGTCGTCGTCGGCCTGTGGGGCTCGGTGCTCTACATCGGCGTCACCGACCCCCTGGGCGGGGTCAACCAGCTCTTCCCGCTGTTCGGCATCGCCAACCAGCTGCTCGCCGCCATCGCGCTGACGCTGGTCACCGTCCTGCTGATCAAGCACGGGAGGCTGCGCTACGCGTGGGTGACCGGGATCCCCCTGGTCTGGGACCTGGTGGTCACGATGACCGCGAGCTGGCAGAAGGTCTTCTCCGGTGACCCGGCGGTCGGGTACTTCACCCAGCGTCAGCGCTACGCCGACGCCCGGGCCGCCGGAGAGGTCCTGGCACCCGCGACGGACCAGGCGGAGATGGACCAGGTCATCGTCAACTCGACGCTCAACGGGATCCTGCAGGCGGCGTTCGCCGTCCTCGTGCTCGTCGTCGTCGTGAACGCGGTGGTGGTCATCGCCCGGGCCGTCCGCACCGGCGGGTTGCCGACGACGGAGGAACCGCCGGTGCCCTCGAAGCTGGTGGAGCCGGCCGGCTTCTTCCCCACCGCGGAGGAGAAGGCGGCGATGGCCGAGCACCGGCGGCTGGTCGGCGCCGGTGCCGGGCGCACCGCGGCGGAGGAGCGGTGACGGTGATCCGGGTCTGGCAGGGGGTGCGCTGGTACCTGCGCGAGTTCACCGGCGAGGCGCGCTGGGACCGCTACCTGGAGCACTGCGCGGAGCACGGGCACGAGCCGATGACCCGGCGGGAGTTCGAGCGCGAGCGGTCCGACGCGATGGAGCGGAACCCGGGCGCCCGCTGCTGCTGAGCCGCGGGTTCGTGCCCCGTTCCGCGCCGTCCTCCCTCGGCGTCCGGCGTCCTCCCTCACGGTCGACCACGAGGGAGGACGGCCGATGATCAGGTGACCTGATCATCGCCGCGAAGCCGTCAGAGCCAGCGGGTGCGGGCGCTCAGCGCGGCCAGCGCGGCGGCGCCGGCGGTCGAGGTGCGCAGCACCTCCGGGCCCAGGCGCACCGCCTCGGCGCCGGCGGCGCGCAGGGCCACCACCTCGCCGTCGGTGAGCCCGCCCTCCGGCCCGACGATCACGGCGACGGTCCCCGACTCCGGGATCGTCAGCTCGGCGAGCGGACGGCGCGCCTGCTCGTGCAGCACCACGGCGAGGTCCACGTCCGCGAGCAGCCCGCACACCTCGCGGGTCGACAGCGGCTCGGTCACCTCCGGCACCCGCGGGCGCCTCGACTGCTTGCTGGCCGCCCGCGCCGCGGCCCGCCACTTGGCCACGCCCTTCGCCACCCGGTCCTCGCGCCAGCGGGTCACGCAGCGCGCCGCCGTCCACGGGACGATCCGGTCCACCCCGAGCTCGGTGGCCAGCTCCACCGCGAGCGGGCCCCGGTCGCCCTTGGGCAGCGCCTGCACGAGCAGGAACTCGGGCTGCCGGACCGGCACGTCGTACCGGGCGTGCACCGTCACGCGCAGCCCGTCGGGACCGGCGGCGGCGACCTCTCCGTCGGCGACGCCGCCCTGCCCGTCGCCGACCCGCACCCGCTCCCCCGGCTCGAGGCGGAGCACGTCGACGGCGTGCCGCCCCTCGGCGCCCGCGACCAGCAGCTCCGCGCCCTCCTCGAGCCCCTCGGGGAGGGCGTCGAGGAGGAACAGCGGAGCCCCGCTGAGCTCGGGGGCCTCGGCGTCGGGAGAGGTCATGCGGTCAGCGCCCGTGGAAGGCGTCGCGCACCCGGGAGAACAACCCGCCCTGCGCGTCGCGGTTCGACTGCGGCTGGTCCTCGCCGCGCAGCGCGGCGAGCTCGCGCATCAGCTTCTCCTGCTCGGCGTCGAGCCTGGTGGGGGTGACGACGTCGACGTGCACCACGAGGTCGCCGCGGCCGGTGCCGCGCAACCGGGGCACGCCGTGCGCCCGGAGGGTGATGCGGCTGCCCGACTGGGTGCCCGCCGCGACGTCCAGCTCCTCCTCGCCGTCGAGGGTCGTGAGGTTCAGCGTCGTGCCCAGCGCGGCCGACGTCATGGGCAGCGTGACGCGGCAGTGCAGGTCCTCGCCGTCACGGGTGAAGACGTCGTGCGGCCGCTCGTGGATCTCCACGTACAGGTCGCCGGCCGGGCCACCGCCCGGACCCACCTCTCCCTGACCGGACAGCCGGATCCGCATGCCGTCCTCGACTCCGGCGGGCACCTTCACCGAGATCGTGCGGCGGGACCGCACGCGGCCGTCACCCGAGCACTTGGGGCACGGCTGCGGGATGACCTGGCCGGTGCCCGAGCAGGTCGGGCAGGTGCGGCTGGAGACGACCTGCCCGAGGAAGCTGCGCTGGACGCTCTGCACCTCCCCCCGACCCGAGCAGGTGGAGCAGGTGCTCACGTGGGTCCCGGGCGCGGTCCCGGCACCGGCGCACTGGTCGCACAGCACGGCGGTGTCGACGGTCAGCTCCTTCACCGTCCCGAAGACCGCCTCGTCGAGGTCCAGTTCGATCGGGATCAGCGCGTCCCGCCCGGCCCGCGTGCGGCTGCGGGGGCCACGGGTGGTGGCCCCGCCGAAGAAGGCGTCCATGATGTCGCCGAGGCCGCCGAAGCCGGCGCCGCCGAAACCGCCGCCCGCGCCGTTCCCGGTGTCGAACGGATCGCCCCCGAGGTCGACGATGCGCCGCTTCTCCGGGTCGGTCAGCGCCTCGTAGGCGCGGGTGACCTCCTGGAAGCGCTCCTTGGCCTCGGGGTCGGGGTTGACGTCGGGATGCAGGTCCCGCGCCAGCCGCCGGTACGCGCGCTTGATGTCGGCGTCGCTGGCGTCGCGGGCCAGGCCCAGCACGCCGAAGTAGTCGGTTGCCATCGAGAAGTTCGTCCTCAGCTCTCGGCCAGGATCTGGCCGACGTAGCGGGCCACGGCGCGGACCGCGGCCATGTTCGTGGGGTAGTCCATGCGGGTGGGGCCGACGATGCCCAGCCCGCCGAGCGCCCGGTCGGGAGCGCCGTAGCCGACGCTCACCAGGGACGCCCCGGTCAGCGCCTCGTGGGAGTTCTCCTCGCCGATGCGGACCATGACGGTGCCTGCCTCGACCTCGCTGATCAGCTTCAGCACGACGACCTGCTCCTCCAGCGCCTCGAGGAGGGGCCGCACCGTGCCGTGGAAGTCCAGCGCGTTGCCGCGCGCCAGGTTCGCCGTCCCACCGATGACCAGGCGGTCCTCACCGGGCTCGACGAGGGTCTCGAGCAGCGTGGCGCTGATCGTGGCGACCAGGCCGCGGAGGTGCTGCGGAGCTGTCTCCAGCAGGTCGGGCACCTTGTTCCCGGCCTCGGTGAGCTTGACGCCGCTGAAGGCGGAGTTGAGCACGGTCCGCAGCTCGGCGACCGCCTCGGCGTCGATCTCGGCCGGGCAGTCGACGACCCGCTGCTCCACGCGTCCGGTGTCGGTGATGAGCACCAGCATGAGCCGGGCAGCGGCCACCTGCACCACCTCGAGGTGGCGCACCGCGCTGCGCGACAACGTGGGGTACTGCACGACCGCGACCTGCCGGGTCAGCTGGGCCAGCAGCCGGACGGTGCGGCCCAGCACGTCGTGCAGGTCGACGGCGCCGTCCAGGAACCGCTCGATGGCCCGCTTCTCGGCCACCGACAGCGGCTTGACCGCCGACAGCCGGTCGACGAACAAGCGGTAGCCCTTGTCGGTGGGAACCCGCCCGGCGCTGGTGTGCGGCTGGGTGATGTATCCCTGCTCCTCCAGCACCGCCATGTCGTTGCGGATGGTGGCCGGGGAGACGCCGAGATCGTGCCGGTCGGCCAGCGCCTTGCTGCCCACCGGATCGTTGGTCGAGACGTAGTCCTGCACGATGGCCCGAAGGACATCCATGCGGCGTTCGTCGTGCGCCACGAGATCCCTCCCCGTACCGGTCGACCCACCGTGCCGGCCACTCCGGCGAGGCCTTCCACGACTGTGTGCGGGACGACCCGCCTGCTGGCACTCGCACAGCCGGAGTGCCAGCCCAGCATACGGGACGATCGGGCCTCGGCCCCACCACGCGCGGGCGCCGGGCGGGCCCCTCCGGGCCCCGCCGGGCGTGTGCCGCCCGATGGTCCGGAAAGCCGCGACGGCGGCCCCGCGGGGCCGATAAGGTGGACCGGGTCCGGCGCCCCCGACGGACAGGAAGCGGAGGTCGTGTCCTGATCTTCAAGGCAGTTCGAGACGGGCGCCCGTATCCGGACCACGGTCTGTCCACGCGGGACTGGGCGATGATCCCGCCCCGGCAGGTGCGGATGGACACGCTGACCACCACGAAGAAGGAGCTCGCGCTCGACGCGCTCCTCGCCGACGACTCGACCTTCTACGGCGATCTGTTCCCGCACGCCGTCCTGTGGCACGGCGAGCTCTACCTCGAGGACGGGCTGCACCGCGCCCTGCGCGCAGCGCTCCAGCAGCGCAACGTCATCCACGTGCGGGTGCTCGACCTCGATGCGCTGAGCCCGGTCCAGGCGCCGTCCGGTCCCGCGACCGCCGCCATCCCGGCGCAGCCTCCGGTCCCCGGCCCGCGCCGCAGCTGACGGTCCGCCTGCTCAGGCGGACGGTCCCGCCCCACCGCGGCCCGTGTGGTCGGCCGGGTCCACCTGGGCCTCCGCCACCTCGCGCAGGTGCGCGACGTCCTCGACGTGCAGGTCGGGATCGCCTTCGACCATGTCCAGCAGCAGGCGCAGCTGCCTGCGCAGTTCCGGCAGCGCCTCGGTGCGGCCGGCCTCCTCCAGGTGCAGCACGAGCATGCGGAGGACGCGGGCCAGCGCGGCCACCACCTGGGGCTGCGAGCCGGCCGTCTGCCGGAGCTGCTCGAACCCGTGGACCACGTACTCCTCGGCGCTGAGCTCCCACGGCCGCACCAGGCGACGCCCCTCGGCCCCCTCGACGACAGGTTGCGGCAGCTCGGCCACGAGCACGCGGCGCAGCAGGCTGCCGATCCGCAGGACCACCTCCACCGCCGTGGTGGGGTCGTTGATCGCCGGGCTCAGCGCGCGCAGCCCGATGTCGACCAGCTGGCGCAGGGCGAAGTCGACGTCGTCCTGCATGGTGCGCACGTGGCCCACCAGGACGCTCGCCTGCACGTCCGCCAGGACCCGGTCGGGCCGGTCCGGCGGGGGCCAGACGTGCGCCAGGGGCTCCCCCTGGTGGATGTAGGCGCCGACGCGGGTCTCGAGACGCAGGGTGCTCCGCGGGGGCACCGCGGCCAGCAGCCGGTCGGTGGGCGCCTGGGTGACCCAGCCGTCCGTGGTCGCCGGCACCGCGAGCGCCGCCTCATCGGGGAACGGCGCCGGCCCGGGCACCGGACGTTCCGCGGCCGTCCGGCGGACGACGGCGGCGAGCACGTGCTCGGCCTCGCCGGTGATCCGCCGCACCACCTCGCCCACCTGCATGCCGTGCGCCAGGTGATCCAGGTAGGCGACGATCAGCAGCACGGTGACGACGGTGAGGACGACGGCCACCGTGACCGGGATGGGCGCCGCGGTGTGCGACTCCGAGCCGCTCACCACCCGCAGGGTCAGGACGCAGTAGACGAAGGTGGCGACGAGCGCTCCGATGACAACCTGGGCCAGCCGGTCGCGGATGAACGAGCGCATGACCCGGGGCGAGAACTGGCTGCTGGCCAGCTGGAGGCTGACGACCGTCAGCGAGAAGACCACGCCGGCGGTGGTGATCATGGCGCCGGCCACCGTGCTGAGCAGCCAGGTCGCCGTGTTGTTGCTCATGTGCAGCGTGAACGGAGGATCGCCCCCCTCGCCGGTCCAGCGGTCGGCGAGGCGGGTCACCTCCGCCAGCAGGACGCCGCCCACGACGATGAGCGCAGGGAGCAGGAGCAGGCTCTCGCGGAAGCGGTAGCCGATCGCGGCGACGTGGAGGCCCGTTCGAGGCCGGGACACGCTCAGCGCAGGGGGTCGAACGGCCGGAGCATGCCGGGAGTCTCGCCCTCGAGCACCGTCTCGGCAACGAGCCGGCCGGTGATCGGACCGAGGGCGATCCCCCACATCCCGTGCCCGCCGGCCACGAAGACCCGGTCGGAGCGGGTACGGCCGAGCAGCGGCAGGCCGTCGCCGGTCACCGGGCGCGAGCCGACCCACTCGTCGTGCCGGTCGTCCAGGTCCGCGCCGGTCAGCAGGGGGCGGACCGCCTCGACGACGGCGTCGATCCGCCGCGCGTCCAGCGGGTCCTCGGGCCGGCAGAACTCCATCATCCCGGCGACCCGCAGCCGGTCGCCCAGCGGCGTGCAGGCCACCCGCTGGGTCGGGAAGTACAGCGGTCCGGACGGCAGTCGGTCGACCGGGACGCTGAAGCTGTAGCCGCGCCCGGCCTGGACCACCCGACGGACGCCGAACCGCTCGGCCAGCCGCCCCAGCCAGGCGCCGGTGGCCAGCACGACGGCGTCGTGCCGGTGCTCACCCGCCGCGGTCACCACCCGGACGCCGTCGGCCTCCGCGCGGACGTCGAGGACCGTGCAGCGCTCGGCCAGCGTGCCGCCGCGGGCACGCACGGACCGGCCGAGCGCGTCGAGGAACTGCGGCGGGTGGATGAACCGCTGCCCGTGCAGCCGCACCGCGGCCCCGACCTCGGCGGTCAGCGCCGGCTCCAGGGCCCGCACCTCGTCGCCGGTCAGCAGGTCGAAGCGGACGTCGTCCTGCCCCTCGTCGCGGATCGCGCGCAGCTCCGCGACGAGGGGCTCGCGCTCCTCCTCGCTGCGGAAGCAGGCGAGGAAGGGATCGGCCGGGTGGGTCGGCGCGGTCACGCCGCCGGCGGCGAGCACGTCGAACGCCTCCAGCGCCCTGTCGTTCAGCGGCGCGTAGGCGGCCATCCCGCGCCGCCAGCGCCCCGGGGTGCTGTGCCGGACGAACGAGCCGAGGAAGCGCGCGAGCGACGGTCCGGCTGCCCGCGGCGGGACGTAGACGGGTGACCGCGGGCTGAGCACCGCCCGCAGCCCGTACCGCAGGACGGCCGGTTCGGGCAGCGGGGCGGTGAGGCTCGGGGTCAGCCAGCCGGCGTTCCCCCAGGAGGCACCCGCGCCGACGTGGTCACGCTCGTAGACGGTGACCTCGGCGCCCGCCTCCTGCAGGAACCATGCGGTCGACAGACCGACCATGCCACCGCCGACGACGGCGACCGACCGGCGCGCAGTCATGCCGCCCCCTCTGCTCCCTGCCGCACGGGGCGGACGTCAGCTGCAGGCGACGCAGCTGCGCGCCATCGGCCGGAACTCCAGCCGCTCCTGCGGGATCGCCTTGCCGCACTCGGTGCAGGAGCCGTAGGTGCCGGCGTCGATGCGGGCGAGCGCCGCGTCGATCTCCTCGATGGTGTCCTGCAGGTCGGCGCTGCGGCGGAGGGCGACCGGGTCGGGCACCGAGGTGGCGCACTCGGCCAGGGCCTGCTCGCGCTGCTGGACGCAGTCGGCGCGCTGCTCTTCGAGCTGCGCACGGATGCTGCTCCAGTCGGCGGTGCGGGTGGTGGAGTCGAGCGTGCTGGACATGGGGTCCTCCTCGGACGAGGTATGGGACTGCGAGAGTCGGGAGAGAGCCGCCGAAGCGAGAAAAGACGCGGCACCGGTGTGGAGCGCGTCAGGACGGGGTGGGCACGACCCGGGTGCGGGTCAGGCTGCCTGCGGCGGGGCCCGGTCCTGGCTGCGGCGGAGTACGTCGAGGCCGCGGAGGCCGCGAGCGCGGCGGTTCATGACCAGGGCGACCAGCATGCCGCCGCTGAGGGCGGGCGCCGGCGCCGTGGCCGGATGGCCCGGCGGGGAGTCCACGGTCCAGCGGGACGTGTGCGTCTGCACCGCTGACCACCTCCTCCGCCGGACCGGCGCGTGCCGGTACCGGACCTTAGCCCAGAAACGTGTGCGAGATCTCGCTCTTGTGGGTGAACGCGGCCCCGCGTCCACTTAGTCCGCGAGGTCCCTGACCACCGCGTCGGCGAGCAGCCGGCCCGCGTCGGTGAGCACCGCGAATCCGTGATCGTACGCGTCGGCGACGAGCAGGCCCCTCGCGACGGCTCGCTCGGCGCGGCCCCGCCCGCCGGCCGAGAGGGCGGTGAGCGGGAGTCCGTCGCGCAGCCGCAGCCCGAGCATCACGGTCTCCAGGGCCCGGTCGGCGTCGTCGAGGAGCTCGGCGTCGGCGTGCGGGCTCTCCCCCCGGGCCAGCCGGTCGGCGTACGCGGCGGGGTGCTTGACGTTCCACCAGCGCAGGCCGCCGACGTGGCTGTGCGCCCCGGGGCCGATCCCCCACCAGTTCGCGCTCGCCCAGTACAGCTCGTTGTGCCGGCAGCGGGCACTGTCGGAGGTCGCCCAGTTGGACACCTCGTACCACTCGAAGCCGGCGCGCCGGAGGGTCGCGTCGGCCTGCTCGTAGCGGTCGGCGAGCACGTCGTCGTCGGGCATCGGCAGCTCCCCGCGGCGGATCCGCCGCGCCAGCCGGGTGCCCTCCTCCACGATGAGGGCGTAGGCGCTGACGTGGTCCACCGGCGAGGCGAGGACGGCGTCCAGCGAGGCGGCCCAGTCGGCGTCGGTCTCGCCGGGCGTGCCGTAGATCAGGTCCAGGTTGACGTGCTCGAAGCCGGCGGCGCGGGCGTCGTGCGCGGCCTGCACGGCGCGTCCCGGGGTGTGCCTGCGGTCCAGGACGGCCAGCACGTGCTCGGCGGCCGACTGCATCCCCAGGCTCACCCGCGTGAAGCCCGCCTCGCGCAGCCGCGCCAGGTAGCCGCGGTCGACGGTCTCGGGGTTGGCCTCGGTCGTGACCTCGACGTCGGGGGCGACGGGGAAGAGGCGGCGGATCTCGTCCAGGACGGCGGTCAGGTCCTCGGCCGGCAGCAGGGTCGGGGTGCCGCCACCGACGAACACCGTGGAGACGGTCGGCAGGTCGGGGCCCAGGACCGCCGCGGCCCGGCGGAGCTCGGCGATCGCCGTCCCGGCGTACTCCGCCCGCGCGGCGCCCGGGCCCAGCTCCTCGGAGGTGTAGGTGTTGAAGTCGCAGTACCCGCAGCGGGTCGCGCAGAAGGGCACGTGCACGTAGAGCCCGAACGGCGTGCCCGGCAGTTCGGCGCGCGCGGACTCCGGCAGCTCGAGCGGCGGCGCGCTCGGCTCGACCAGGGGCAGGACGGTGTTCATCTGCTCCCAGTGTGCCGCGCTCCGCGCCGCGACCGGGCAGGATGCCGGGCGTGACCACTGACCGCGTCGTGCAGGTGGCCGTCTCCGGCGGCGTCGCCACGATCACCCTGGACTCCCCCGCCAACCGCAACGCGCTCTCCCGGGCCCTGCGCGCGCAGCTGCGCTCGGCGCTGGAGGACGCGCTGGCCGACGACGCCGTGCGGGCCGTCACGCTCGACCACACCGGGCGCGTCTTCTGCTCCGGGATGGATCTCGCCGAGGCCGCCGGGGGCTCGTCGGAGGAGCAGGGGGTCAACGAGTTCCCCCGGCTCCTGGAGCTCATCTGGACCTCGCCCAAGCCCGTGGTCGCCGTCGTCCGCGGTCCGGCCCGGGCCGGCGGGGTCGGCCTGGTGGCGGCCTGCGACGTCGTCGTGGCGGCGTCGTCGGCCAGCTTCGCCTTCTCGGAGGTGCGGCTGGGCCTGGTGCCCGCGATCATCTCCGCCGTCGTGCTGCCGCGGATGACCCCGCACGTCGTGCACCGGCTGATGCTGACCGGCGAGGTGTTCGACGCCGCGACGGCCGCGGCCGGCGGCCTGGTCGACGTCGTCGCCGGCGACGACGAGGTGGACGCGGTGCTCGCCGGGCAGCTGGCGGCGCTGACCGCCGGCGCCCCCGTGGCGCTGGCCGAGACGAAGCGGCTGCTCCGGGCGCGCCAGCCGGACCTGGAGTTCGGCGAGCTGCTCCGGCTCTCCGCCCGGTTCTTCGCGAGCGAGGAGGGCCAGGAGGGGATCGCCTCCTTCCGCGAGAAGCGCCCGGCCCGCTGGGTGCCCGCGCGCGACTGAGATCAGGCCAGCCGCGCCGCCCCCGGGCCGGCGAGCTGGTCCCGGACGGCCGCCGTCCGGCCGGTGAGGACCATGAGCAGGGCCTGGACCGGGCCCTCGACCAGCTCGCCGTCGCCCACGGCCCAGTCGGTGTCGCAGGCCACCAGACGCACCCCGGCCACCCGCGGGAACGTCGCCGACATCGGCCAGCGCATCGTCCACACCCGGGTGGCCGCCGCCGCGGCGGCGTCGACCGGCATCGCGCGGGGTCTCCCGAGCGGGACGGCGATGTCCTGACCGTGGACCAGGACGTCGAGCAGCGGCTCCAGCGGGGACAGGCCCGGGACCTTCCGGCGCGAGCCGGCCATGGCGCGGATCTGCTCGACGAGGCGCTCCGGCGGGAGCTCGGCGTGCCGGACGGCGGCGTCGTGGATCATCCGCGGCATCCGGCCGCCGGCCCGGATCAGGTCCAGCGCCGCCCGGCCGGCGCCGGTGTGCGCGAGCGCCAGGTGCGCCGCGACGTCCCGCACGCGCCACCCCTCGGCCAGCGACGGGTGCTCCCATTCGGCGCGAGCGAGGTCGGCGAGCAGGTCGGCGAGGTCCAGCCGCTCGCGGTCGATGGTCGCCCAGACGGCATCGACGGGCATGGTGCTGCTCGACAGCGATCCCATGAGGTGCCCCTCGGGAGCTAGTACGATGACCGAACCAAAATAGTTCGATGTCCTGACCGTCGTCAAGAAGGGATCCGTGTGGCCGAGGCCGCCGAGCTCAATCTCGGGCTGCTGCTGTTCATCCCGCACCGGGCGATGGAGAACCGCATCTTCGCCGCGCTGACGGAGGCCGGCTTCGACGACTTCACCCTGGCGCAGGCCCGGGTCATGCAGCGGATCGGGCCGCACGGCACCCGCCTCACCGAGCTCGCGGAGGCGGCACAGGTGACCAAGCAGACCGCGAGCCACCTGGTCGACCAGCTCGAGCGCACCGGCTACGTGCGTCGGACCCCGGACCCGACCGATGCGCGCGCCCGGCTCGTCCGGCTGGCCGAGCGCGGACTCGCCGCCCAGCCGATCGCCGCAGCCGTGGTCGCCGAGGTGGAGGCCGAGTGGCGGGCGCACCTGGGCGAGCGTCGCTGGCGGCAGCTGCGCGAGGCGCTCGCGAGCCTGCGCGAGATCACCGACCCCTACCGCTGACCGGGCTCCCGGAGCAGCAGCCGTCCCCACGCGTCCTCGAGCCAGTCGCGGAAGCGCTCGGACGACCACCCGCGGGCGCCGACGAGCAGGGCGCGGTACTCGGCGGCGTTCGTGCTCCAGAGGATGTCGGCGACCTCGTCGTCGGTGAGGTCCGGACGCAGCTCCCCGGTCGCGCGCAGATCGGCGGCGAGCAGCCGCATGTTGGCAGCCCGCCGGGCGTCGATCTCCGCTCGCAGGGCGGCGCAGTCGCGATCACCCACCGCCGCCTCGGCGAGCGCGGCGTGGACCGGGGCCAGCCGCTCCCCGATCTCCCCGACCGCGACCGCGTGGATCCGGAGCATCTCGCGCGCCGACCCGGCGGCACGGACGCGGGCGACGTAGTCGCGCTGCAGCGCCGGGACGGCGTGGTCGCTGCCGGAGAGGCTGGTCTCGACGAGCTCGCGGAGGAGCTGCGGCTTCCGGCCCGCGGCGGCGTAGACGGTGTCGACCGCGACGCCGGCCCGCTCGGCGATCGCCGCGATCGACGTCGCCGCGTACCCGCGCTCGGTGAACAGCTCGCGCGCGGCCCGCAGGACCGCCGCCCGGGTCGCCGCCGCCTGCTCCGCGCGGACGGCCGAGACGTAGCGCCGCGGCCCCTTGACGGCGTCGGCCATGCGGAGAACGCTAGCAGAATCCGTCCGAAGGCAGTTCGGACCGATTCGAGGAGACCGTCATGGTCTACGCCTGGACGCAGGACCTCCCCATCGACGCCGAGTTCTACGGCCGCATCACCGACGCCCTCGGGGACGCCCCCCTGGACGGCCTGCTCCTGCACCTCTGCGTGCAGAACCCGGCCGGCGGGCTGCGCTACATCGACGTCTGGGAGAGCAAGGAGCACTGCGACCGCGCCTTCGACGAGCGCATCCACCCGGCGGTCGACGCCGCCTTCGGCGGGGCTCGGCCGCCGGTGGAGCCGACGCGCGACCTCCTCGAGGTGGTGGACGTCCGGGGCGCCGTCACCGGCGTCCGGGCCTGACGCTCAGCGCAGCCGGCGGGTGTTGTCCGGCAGCCGCGCGGTGACGCCCCGGGCGTCGAGCCACTCCATCAGCGGGACGGCGACCCGCCGGGTCGTCCCCCACGCCTGGCGCGCCTGGCTCACGGTGAACGGCTGCTCGAGCCCCGCGAGCCGGGTGCGGGCCGTCTCCGCGATGCCGGGAGCGAGGTAGACGCCGTCGGTGATCCGGACCAGCTGACCAGCGCGCACGGCGGCCGCCAGCTCCTTCGGCCCCAGCCCCGCGGCGGCCAGCTCCGGCGCCTCGGGGGCGGCGAAGGGGTCCGCCGCCAGCCGGGTCCGCACCCGGTCGACCGCGGCCTGGACCGCGGGCGGCAGCGTCGCCGCCGCATCGACCACCCGGCCGTCGCGCAGCGCGTGCGGAGCGCGGACCAGGGCGGGGACGAGGTCGGCGTCCGGGAGCTCCAGTGCCCGCCGGACCACCTCCACGGGCGGCCCGTCCTCCAGCGGCCGGAGCCGCCGGTAGCGGGCGACGACGTCGGGCACCCGCCCGGCGAGCTCCTCGGCGAGGCCGGCGGCCATCAGCCACGGCCCGTGCACGGTGGCGTCCTCGGGCACCGGCCAGCCCATCGCGGTGAAGTCCGCGGCCCGCACGATCCGCCGCCGGGCGAGGTCGGCCGCCGCTCCCACGGAGCCGCTCGGCTGGGCCGCGAGCGCCGCGGCGCGCTCCCTGGCTGCCCCCCGCCGGCGGAGC
>NZ_LWUA01000290.1 GCF_005222955.1 Blastococcus sp. CCUG 61487
TCGAGGCCGGCCGGGCGGCGCTGCCGGCGCTGGCCGGCCGGGACCCCCGCTCGCTCGACGCGGACGGCCTGGCCCGGGCCACCGTCGAGTCCGTCGCCGAGAACACCTCCGACGCCGCGGTCGCGCCGCTGTTCTGGGGTGCGGTCGCGGGGCTCCCCGGGCTGCTCGGCTACCGCGCGGTGAACACCCTCGACGCGATGGTCGGCCACCGCTCGCCGCGCTACGAGCGCTTCGGCTGGGCCGCCGCCCGGCTCGACGACGTCGCCAACTGGGTGCCGGCCCGGCTCACCGCCGCGCTCACGGTCGCCTGCGCCCCCCTGGTCGGCGGCTCGGCCCCCGGCGCGCTGCGCACGTGGCTCCGCGACGGCGCAGCCCACCCCAGCCCCAACTCCGGCCGGTGCGAGGCGGCGGCAGCCGGTGCGCTGGGCGTGCGGCTCGGCGGGCGCAACGTCTACGGCTCGCGGGTGGAGGATCGCCCGTCGCTGGGGTCCGGCCGCGCGCCGGAACCGGCCGACATCGGACCGGCGATCCGGCTGTCGCGGGCGGTCTGGCTGGCCTCCGCGGTGCTCGCGGTCACGGCGCGGCTGCTGCGGAGCCCGGCGTGAGGGGCGCCATGCTGGTCGCGGGCACCACCTCGGACGCCGGCAAGTCTGTGGTCACAGCGGGCATCTGCCGGTGGCTGGTCCGCGAGGGCGTCTCGGTGGCGCCGTTCAAGGCGCAGAACATGAGCAACAACTCGATGGTCACCCCGGACGGCGCCGAGATCGGCCGGGCGCAGGTGATGCAGGCCGCAGCCGCCCGGGTGACGCCCGAGGCGGCGATGAACCCGGTGCTGCTCAAGCCCGGGGGCGACAACTCCAGCCAGGTGGTCGTGCTGGGCCGGGCGGTCGCCGACGTCACCGCGCTGTCCTACCGGCCGATGAAGGCCGCGCTGCTCGAGCAGGCCCTGGCCTCGCTGGCCGACCTGCGGTCCCGCTTCGACGTGGTGATCTGCGAGGGCGCCGGCTCCCCCACCGAGATCAACCTGCGTGCCGACGACATCGCCAACATGGGGCTGGCCACAGCGGCCGACCTGCCCGTGCTGCTGGTCGGCGACATCGACCGCGGCGGGCTGTTCCCGGCGCTGTACGGCACGGTCGCGCTCATGCCGCCGGGCGACCAGCGGCTGGTCGCCGGCTTCCTGGTCAACAAGTTCCGCGGTGACGTCCGCCTGCTGGAGCCGGGTCTGGTGGAGCTGGAACGGCTCACCGGCCGGCCGACGCTGGGCGTGCTGCCGTGGCTCGGCGGCCTGGAGCTCGACGTCGAGGACTCCCTCGGCGTCCCCACCGGCGCCGCGACGAGCGCCCCGCCGCACGGCGAGGAGGTGCTGCGCGTCGCCGTCGCCCGGCTGCCCCGGCTGTCGAACGTCACCGATCTCGACGCGCTCGCCGCCGAGCCCGGCGTCCTCGTCCGGTACGTCACCCGGCCCGGGGAGCTCGCGGACGCCGACCTGGTCGTCCTGCCGGGCACCCGCTCGACGGTCGCCGACCTCGGCTGGCTCCGGGAGACCGGTCTGGCCGACGCGGTCTCCCGGCACGCCGCAGTCGGCCGTCCGGTGCTGGGCATCTGCGGCGGCCACCAGATGCTGGCCCGCAGCATCACCGACGACGTCGAGTCCCGGGCCGGCACCGTCGAAGGGCTCGGCCTGCTGCCCACCGAGGTGCGCTTCGAGCGGGAGAAGACCCTGGGCCGCCCGACCGGGTCGGCCCTCGGCGAGCAGGTCACCGGCTACGAGATCCACCACGGCGTCGTCACCGTCGACGGGGCCGCCGAGCCCTTCCTCGACGGTGCCCGGGCCGGGTCCGTATTCGGCACCACCTGGCACGGCGCGCTGGAGAACGACGGCTTCCGCCGCGCCTTCCTCGCCGAGGTCGCGCGCACCACCGGTCGCCGGTTCCTCGCCGCGCCGGACACCGACTTCGCCGCCGTTCGCGAGACCCGGCTGGACCGGCTGGGCGACCTGATCGCCGAGCACGCCGACACCGACGCGCTGTGGCGGCTGATCGAGTCCGGCGCCCCGTCCGGGCTGCCGCTGCTGCCCCCCGGGTCGGCCGGCGGCTGACCCCGGGGCTGTCGACCCAACGCGGCGATTGTGGTTGCATGACCCCGCCACACGCGACGGCAGTGGAGGAAGCCCGGTGAGAGTCCGGCGCGGTCCCGCCACTGTGAGCCGGCCTCCGGGTCGGTGAGTCAGGAACTCCCGCCGTCGCGCTCCTGCCACCTCCGGGCGTGGACACCCGGGGAGAGGAAGCGTGCTCCCGTGCGCCGTATCCGCGCATGACCTACCCCTTCAGCGCCGTCGTCGGCATGGACGACATGCGGCTGGCCCTCCTGCTCAACGCCGTCTCCCCCGCCGTCGGCGGCGTGCTCGTGCGCGGCGAGAAGGGAACGGCGAAGTCGACGACGGTCCGTGCCCTGGCCGCCGTGCTGCCGCCGGTCGCGGTCGTGCCGGGCTGCCGCTTCGCCTGCGACCCGGCAGCCCCCGATCCCGCCTGCCCCGACGGCCCGCACGAGCCGACCGTAGGCGGCCCGGTGCGGCCGGCCCGGCTGGTCGAGCTGCCCGTGGGCGCCTCGGAGGACCGCGTCGTCGGCTCGCTCGACCTGGAGCGTGCGCTCACCGAGGGCGTCAAGGCCTTCGAGCCCGGCCTCCTGGCCGCCGCCCACCGGGGCGTGCTCTACGTCGACGAGGTCAACCTGCTGCACGACCACCTGGTCGACCTGCTGCTGGACGCCGCCGCGATGGGCACCGCCTACGTCGAGCGCGAGGGCATCTCCGTCCGGCACGCCAGCCGGTTCCTCCTGGTCGGGACCATGAACCCCGAGGAGGGCGAGCTGCGGCCGCAGCTGCTCGACCGGTTCGGGCTGACCGTCGAGGTGGCCGCGCCGCGCGATCCGGCCGAGCGGGCCGAGGTGGTGCGCCGGCGGTTCGCCTCCGACGGCGACCCCGCCGGCTTCGCGGCCGCGTGGTCGGCGCAGGAGACCGAGCTGGCCGACCGCATCGCCGCCGCCCGCGCCCGGCTGCCGCACGTGGTCCTCTCCGACGCCGCGCTGCGGCAGGTCACCGCCGTCTGCGCCGCCTTCGACGTGGACGGCCTGCGCGCCGACCTGGTCACCGCGCGCGCCGCGATCGCGCACGCCGCCTGGTCCGGCCGCGACGAGGTGATCGAGGACGACGTCCGGGTGGCCGCCCGCCTCGCCCTCCCGCACCGCCGCCGGCGCAACCCCTTCGACGCCCCCGGCCTCGACGAGGAGACGCTGGAGCAGGCGCTCGCCGACAGCCGCCCCGATGACGGCCCGGAGGACGATGGCCCCGGTGGTGGCCCGGACGGAGGCGGCTCCGGGGACGGCGGACCCGACGGAGGCGGACCCGACGGAGGCGGACCCGGCAGCGGAGCTCCCGACGGTGCGGGCATGGGAAGCGGTGCCCCCGGAACGGGCCAGGACGCGCAGGTATCGCCTCCCACGCCCGGGGACCCGGACGGCGAGCAACCCACGACGGCACCCCGCGGCGAGGGCGGTGGCCGCACCGACGCCGCGGCGGCGCCCGACCAGGCCGCGGCCGCCCCGTCGGAGACGTTCCGCGCCCGTCGGCTCGAGGTACCCGGCATCGGGGCCGGTGCCGCCGGCCGCCGGTCGCGCGCCCGCGCCGAGCGCGGCCGGGTCGTCGGGTCCACCCGCCCCGTCTCGAGCGTGACGAAGCTGCACCTCACCGACACGGTGCTCGCCGCCGCCCCGCACCAGCGGGCGCGCGGCCGCTCCGGGCCGGGTCTGCGGATCGTCCGGGAGGACCTGCGCCAGGCGACGCTCGAGGGGCGGGAGGGCAACCTCGTGCTCTTCGTCGTCGACGCCAGCGGCTCGATGGGGTCACGGGCCCGGATGGGTGCGGTGAAGGGCGCGGTCCTCTCGCTGTTGGTCGACGCCTACCAGCGCCGGGACAAGGTCGGCCTGGTCACCTTCCGCGGGGCGGGGGCCGAGCTGGCCCTGCCGCCCACCTGGTCCATCGAGGCCGCCGCCGCGCGGCTCGCCGAGCTGCCCACCGGCGGCCGCACCCCGCTGGCCGCCGGGCTGCTTCGGGCCGCCGAGGTGCTGCGCGTGGAGCGCATCCGCGACCCGCGCCGCCGCCCGCTGCTCGTCGTCGTCACGGACGGCCGCGCCACCGAAGCACGGGGAGGCGCCCCTCTCACCGAGGCGCACGCGGTCGCGCGGCTGCTCGCCGCCGCGGGGGTCGCCGCCGTCGTCGTCGACTGCGAGTCCGGCCCCGTGCGGCTCGGCCTGGCCGCGGTGCTCGGCCGGCACCTGGACGCGCAGACCCTGCGGCCGGAGGACCTGGCCGCCGAGACGCTGGCCGGCACTGTGCGGGCCGTGAGAGAGGCGGCCTGACATGCCCCAGGGACAGGTGAGCGTCGTCCCCGACGACGGGCTGACCACGCGGCAGCGGCGCAACCGACCGCTGCTGGTCGTGCACACCGGCGAGATGAAGGGCAAGTCCACGGCCGCCTTCGGGATGGCCATGCGCGCCTGGAACCAGGGCTGGTCGATCGCGGTCTACCAGTTCGTCAAGAGCGCCAAGTGGAAGGTCGGCGAGGAGAACGCGCTGACCGCCCTGGGCCGGCTGCACGAGCAGACCGGCGAGGGCGGGCCGGTCGTCTGGCACAAGATGGGCAGCGGATGGAGCTGGTCACGCCGCCAGGGCACCGAGGTCGACCACGCCGCAGACGCCGCCGAGGGCTGGGCGCAGATCAAACGCGACCTGGCTGCCGAGGCGCACCGCTTCTACGTGCTCGACGAGTTCACCTACCCCATGAAGTGGGGCTGGATCGACGTCGAGGACGTGGTCGCCGCCCTGCGCGCGCGCCCCGGCACCCAGCACGTGGTGATCACCGGCCGGGACGCCCACCCGGCGCTGATCGGCGCGGCAGATCTCGTGGTCGAGATGACCAAGGTGAAGCACCCGATGGACGCGGGGCAGAAGGGTCAGCGAGGCATCGAGTGGTGACCGTGCCGCGGCTGGTCGTGGCCGCGCCCAGCAGCAACGCCGGCAAGACGTCGGTGGCCACGGGGCTCATCGCCGCGCTCACCGCCCGCGGGCTCGCCGTCTCCCCGCACAAGGTCGGTCCCGACTACATCGACCCGGGATACCACGGCCTCGCCGCCGGCCGCCCGGGCCGCAACCTGGACCCCTGGCTCGTCGGCGAGGACCGCATCGCCCCGCTCTTCCTGCGGGGTGCGCTGCACCCGCGTCCGGCCGACGTCGCCGTCGTCGAGGGCGTGATGGGTCTGTTCGACGGTGCCTCTCACCCGTCGGTCGAGCCCGGTTTCGCATCGACCGCACACGTCGCGGGCCTGCTGCGGGCGCCGGTCCTGCTCGTCGTGGACGGCTCCTCCCAGGCACGCTCGGTGGCGGCGCTCGTGCACGGCTTCGCCACGTTCGACCCCGGCGTCCGGCTCGGTGGCGTCGTCCTCAACCGGGTCGGGACCGACCGGCACGAGGCGATCCTCCGCGACGCGCTGGACGCCGCCGGAGTGCCGGTGCTCGGCGCGGTCCGGCGGATGGAGCAGCTGCACACGCCGTCGCGGCACCTGGGGCTGATCCCGGCGGCGGAGCGGTCGGACGCCGCGCTCGCGAGCGTCCGCCGACTCGGCGAGGTCGTGCAGCACTCCGTCGGCCTCGACGCGGTCCTGGCGCTGGCCCGGTCGGCACCCCCGCTGGACGCCGGTCCCTGGGACCCGACCGACGAGGTCACGCCGGCACCCGGCCGGCCGCGGATCGCAGTGGCCGGCGGCCCCGCCTTCACCTTCGGCTACGCCGAGAACGCCGAGCTGCTCGAAGCGGCGGGCGCGGAGGTCGTCGCGGTGGACCCGCTGCGCGACGAGGCGCTGCCAGCAGGGACTGCGGGCCTCATCGTGGGCGGCGGCTTCCCGGAGGTGCACGCCGCCGAGCTGTCCGCCAACGAGACCCTGCGCGCCGACATCGCGGCGCTCGCGGCGCGCGGTGCGCCGATCGCCGCCGAGTGCGCGGGGCTGCTCTACCTCGCCCGCGAGCTCGACGGCAGGCCGATGTGCGGGGTGCTCGACGTCGTCACGGCGATGTCCCCCCGGCTGACCCTGGGATACCGGGAGGCGGTCGCCGTCTGCGACTCCGTGCTGGCCCCGGCCGGAACCCGGGTGCGCGGGCACGAGTTCCACCGCACGTGCGCCGATCCCCCGGCCGGTCGCGACGGCGCCTGGCGCTGGTCCTCAGCCGGCACCGAGGGGTTCGCCCACGGCTCCGTGCATGCCTCCTACCTGCACCTCAACTGGGCCGGGAGCCCGCAGCTGGCCG
This sequence comes from Blastococcus sp. CCUG 61487, assembly GCF_005222955.1. GTDB lineage: Bacteria > Actinomycetota > Actinomycetes > Mycobacteriales > Geodermatophilaceae > Blastococcus. The sequence continues at coordinate 6,362 of NZ_LWUA01000290.1, forward strand.
AACGCTTCGTCGCCGCATGCGCGACCGCCGGAGGACCGGAGGACGTCCGTGCGGCACCGCCGCGGGTCTCTGCTCCGGCAGAGCGCCCGTGATCACCGTGGGCGTGGGGGCGTCGAGCGGGGTGGGCGCCGACGAGGTGCTGGCCGCCGTGGACGCGGTGCTGCCGGCCGCGCCCGGTCCCGTGCGCCTCTCGACGCTCGACGCCAAGCTCGCCGAACCGGGCCTGGTGGAGGCAGCCACCCGGCGAGGCTGGCAGCTCGTCGGCTTCCCGGCCGCCGTGCTGGCCGCCGTCCCCGTGCCGTCCCCGTCCGACCGGGTGGCGGCTGCGGTCGGCACCGCATCGGTGGCCGAGGCGGCAGCCCTGCTGGCGGGCGGCTCGCTCCTGGTGCCCAAGACGGTGGTCGGCCGGGTCACCGTGGCGGTGAGCGCGAGCGGACAGGCGGGTGAGCATCGCAGCGAGGAACGAGCGAGGAGCGGAGCGCGCCGCGGGAGCGAGCTGGGGACACCGTGACCGACCTGCACCACCACGGCGACGCCGACCTGGGACCCGGCCTCATCGACCTGGCGGTCAACGTGCGCGCCGACGCCCCGCCCCCCTGGCTGCGCGCCGTCCTGCACGCGTCCCTCGATGCGTCGGCCGCCTACCCGGACCCCGTCGCCGCCCGGGAGGCGGTCGCCGCCGCGCACGGCCGCCCCGTCGAGGAGGTGCTGCTGGCCGCCGGCGCCGCCGAGGTGTTCGTCCTCGTCGCGCGGGCGCTGCACCCCCGGCTCGCCGCCGTCGTGCACCCCTCGTTCACCGAGCCGGAGGCAGCGCTCCGCGCGGCCGGGCACCCGGTCACCCGGGTGGGGCTGCGCGCCGACGACGGCCGGCGACTCGACCCGGCCGCCGTACCCGGGGACGCCGACCTCGTCGTGCTCGGCAACCCCACGAACCCGACGTCGGTGCTGCACCCGGCCGCGGACGTCGCCGCCCTCGCCCGACCGGACCGGGTGCTCGTCGTCGACGAGGCGTTCGCCGACACGGTCCCCGGCGAGCCGGAGTCCCTCGCCTCCCGGCGCGACCTGCCCGGGGTCCTCGTCGTCCGCAGCCTGACCAAGACCTGGGGACTGGCCGGCCTCCGGGTGGGCTACGCACTCGGTCCGGCTCCGCTGATCGCCGCCCTGGAGGCGCAGCAACCGCATTGGCCGGTGTCGACGCCCGCCCTCGCCGCGCTCACCGCGTGCACCACCCCGGCCGCCCGCGCGGAGGCCGACGCCGCCGCCCGCGAGCTGTGCCACCGGCGGGAGGTCCTGCTTCGGAGCCTGCCGCCGACGGTGGTGGTCGAGGGCACCCCCCGCTCGTCGTTCGTGCTCCTCCGCGTCCCGGACGGCGCGCGGGTGCGTGCGGAGCTCCGGCAGCGCGGCTGGGCGGTCCGCCGCGGCGACACGTTCCCCGGCCTGACGCCGGACCACCTGCGCGTGGCCGTGCGGACCCCCGAGATCTCGTCAGCCTTCTCCGCCGACCTCGCCGCCGTCCTGGCGTCCGCCCCCACCCCCGAGGAGGTGCCGTGAGCATCCCGCAGCTCCCCCGCCCGTCCGCGCCCCTCCACCCCGTCGGCCTGCGGCTGGAGGGTCGCCGGGTGGTGGTCGCCGGTGGGGGTACCGGCGCCTACCGGGCGACCGTCGGGCTGCTCGCCTCCGGCGCGCTGGTGACCGTCGTGAGCCCCGCCGTCGTCCCCGCACTGGAGGCGCTGGCCGCCTCCGGCTCTCTGTCCTGGATCCGCCGCTGCTACGCACCCGGCGATCTGGACGGCGCCTGGTACGCCGTCACCGCGACCGCGGACCAGACGGTGGACGAGGCCGTCGCCGTCGACGCCGAGCGCGCCCGGGTCTTCTGCACCCGCGCCGACACCCCGGACGCGTCCAGCGCCCACCCGGCGCTGCCGGACGACGAGGTGCCGCTCTTCCGCGACCGCCCGGGCGGTCGGGTCGTGCTCGTCGGCGGCGGGCCGGGCGACCCCGGGCTGATCACCGTGCGCGGCCGGGAGGCGCTGTCCCAGGCCGACGTCGTGGTCGTCGACCACCTCGGTCCCCGATCGCTGCTGGCCCGGCTGCGTCCCGACGTCGAGGTGGTGGATGCGTCGAAGCTGCCGCGCGGACGCGCCATGCCGCAGGAGGAGATCAACGCGCTCCTGGTGTCGCGCGCTCGCGCCGGCGAGCTGGTGGTGCGCCTCAAGGGCGGCGACCCGTTCGTGTTCGGCCGCGGGATGGAGGAGCTGCTCGCGTGCGCGGCCGCCGACGTCCCCGTCGAGGTCGTCCCCGGAGTCACCAGCGCGGTCGCGGTGCCAGGGGTCGCCGGGGTCCCGGTGACCCACCGCGGCCTCACCCACGAGTTCGTCGTGGTCTCCGGCCATCTACCGCCGGACCACCCGCAGTCGCTCGTCGACTGGTCGGCGATCGGCAGGCTGCGGGGCACGGTCGTCGTCCTCATGGGGGTTGAGACGGCGCCGGCAATCGCCGCCGCGCTCATCCGGCACGGCCGCAGGCCCGACACTCCCGTCGCCGTCGTGGTCGAGGGGACGACCGGCGGCGAGCGCTCCCTCCGGACGACTCTGGAAGACCTCGGGACCACGATGAGTGAGGAGTCGGTCCGTCCGCCGGCCGTCTGGGTCGTCGGTGACGTCGTGCAGTTGGCCGCAGCCGCCGCCGAACCGACGTCGGTCGACGCCGTGAGCGGCTGAGGGACGGCGTCCGCCCGCCCCTCCGGACCGTGACTGGGGGCAGATGGGGGGATCCGGCCGCCCAGGACCGTTCAGGACCACCCCGGGGCGATCTCCGGTGTCGGAGGAGGCCGCTATCGTACGGATTCGCCAGGCCACCAGGCCCGGCACCGGTCTCACTCGCGGGTTCGAGCCCCGTCAGTCGCCGCACGTGGGCAGGGCTTCGATCAGGCCAGCGACCAGAGGCCCGTCGTTCCTGCGAGCTGGTCGCAGCACGCTCCCACGTCGTCAGGCGATCGCGGCGAGTCGACCCGGCGCGCTGACGTCGACGGTCAGCACGCTGGGCAGCCGCTCCAGCCGGAGGGTCACGAGGTCCATCTCCTGCGGCGTGGCAGTCAGGTCCACGGTGACCGTCCACCGCCCCTGTTCGGCCTCCTCGGCCGCCAGGCGGGTGAACGTGTGGTTGCGGCCGGTCAACAGGGTGAGGACGCGTTGCAGCCCCAGCGCCTCGGTGACGACGACACGGACCTTGGCCGCGCTGAGAACGAGATCGTGGTGGGTGGTCATGGGTGCCTCCGGGCCGGCACGGCCCTGGTCAGCAAGGGAAGAGCTCGACCGACGTGCGCCCGGACCCACCGGCGCGAGCGTCAGTCGCCGACGAGCCCGCAGAGAATCTCGAACCCGACCACGCCGGCCGCCGGCGAGAAGATCGCCTGTACCGGCGGGTTCGCCGTCATCCCCTGACCGCCACTGCCTCCCGAGCGGGACGGGGCGGCGGGCCATGAGGTCTCGCCGCCCCGTCGTCGTCCCGTCAGCCCGCCGACGCGACAGCGGCCACGCTCGCCTCGGGACTGAGGTCCAGGCGCCGCAGGACCTGGGCGTTGAGCGCGACGACGACGGTCGACAGGGACATCAGCAGCGCCCCGACCTCCATGGGCAGCACGAAGCCGATCGGCGCCAGCACGCCGGCCGCCAGCGGCACGGCGAACAGGTTGTACCCGGCCGCCCACCACAGGTTCTGCGTCATCTTCCGGTAGCCCGCCCGGGACAGCCGGATGACCGAGAGCACCGACCGCGGATCGTCCGACGCCAGCACGACGCCGGCCGAGGCGATCGCGACGTCGGTGCCGGCGCCGATCGCGATGCCCACGTCGGCCTGGGCGAGGGCCGGCGCGTCGTTCACGCCGTCCCCCACCATGGCCACCGTCCGGCCCTGCCGCTGCAGGTCGGCCACCCGCTCGCTCTTGTGCTCCGGCCGCACGCCGGCGAAGACGGCGTCGATGCCGAGCTCGGCGGCCACGGCCCGCGCGACCGGCTCGGCGTCCCCGGTGATCATGACGATCTCCGCGCCGAGGGCGTGCAGGGCGTCGACCGCCGCCCGCGACTCGGCCCGGACCTCGTCGGCCACCCCGAGCACCCCGACGGCCTCCCCGTCCACCAGCACGTGCAGCACCGTCGCCCCGGACTCGGCCCAGCCCTCGGCCGCCGGCAGGGGCGCCATCCCGTGCTCGGTGAGCAGGTGCGGACCACCCACGTGCACGGTGCGACCGTCGACGACGGCGGTGACGCCGACGGCGGCCGACGCCCGGAAGTCGGTGGCGACCGGCACGTCCAGACCGCGCTCGCGAGCCGCCGCGACGATCGCTCGGGCGAGCGGGTGCTCGCTGTCGGTCTCCGCGGCCGCCGCGAGAGCGAGCACCTCGTCCTCGGGGGCGCCCGTCGTGGCGATGTGGGTGAGGGCGGGCTCCCCCTTGGTCAGCGTGCCGGTCTTGTCGAACAGCACGGTGTCGACCGTCCGCATCCGCTCCAGGGCCGCGCGGTCCTTGACCAGCACCCCGCCGCGCGCCGCCCGCTCGGTGGAGATGGAGACGACCAGCGGGATCGCCAGCCCGAGCGCGTGCGGGCAGGCGATGACCAGCACCGTGATCACCCGGACCAGGGCGCTGTCGGGACTGCCCACGACCGACCACACGACCGCGGTGATCGCCGCGGCCGCGACGGCGTACCAGAACAGCCAGCCCGCGGCGCGGTCGGCCAGCAGTTGCGCGCGACTGGAGGACGACTGCGCCTCGGCCACCAGCCGCTGGATCCCGGCCAGCGCGGTGTCCTCCCCCACCGCGCCCACCCGGACGCGGATCGCCGTGTCGGTCGCGACGGTGCCGGCGACCACGTCGTCGCCGACGGCTCGGCGCACCGGGCGGGACTCGCCGGTGATCATCGACTCGTCCACGTGGGCCACGCCGTCGACGACGGTCCCGTCGGCGGGCACCCGGCCGCCGGGCCGCACCACGACGACGTCGCCGACCACCAGCTCGGCGGGCGGGACCGCGACGACCCGCTCGCCGTCGAGCTTCTCCGCCTCGTCCGGCAGGAGCGCGGCCAGCGAGTCGAGTGCCGACGAGGTCTGCGCCAGCGAGCGCATCTCGATCCAGTGGCCGAGCAGCATGATCACGATCAGCAGCGCCAGCTCCCACCAGAAGTCGAGCTCGTGCGAGAGCACGCCGAGGCTCGCACCCCAGGAGGCGACGAAGGCCACCGTGATGGCCATGCCGATCAGGAGCATCATCCCCGGCCGGCGGGCGCGGATCTCCCCGATCGCGCCGGTGAGGAACGGGCTGCCGCCCCAGACGTACATCACCGTGCCGAGCACCGGTGCGACCCAGGTCAGCCCGGGGACGTCCGGCAGCGTGTAGCCGACGATGGAGGCGAACATGTCGCTGAGCAGCACCGTCGGGACGGCGAGCGCCAGCATGATCCAGAACAGCCGACGGAAGACGCCCACGTGATCGCCGTGGTCGCCATGCCCGCCGTGACCGGCGTGGCCGGCGTGCTCACCGTGCCCCGGCCCGTGAGAGTCGGTCCCGTGCCCGTGCTGGGAGTCGCCGTCGATGGCGTGCGCGCTCGCGTGGTCACGAGCGCGCACGCCGCCGTGCTGCGGGCGCGCATCGGTCATGTCCGACCTCCGGATGCCTCGACCTGCCGGCTGCAGGCTCGAGGAGCACCCTACCCCCGGGGGGTACTCAGGGCTACGGGGGGAAGAGCCCTCCGGTTAAGCGTCAGCCGATGCGCAGCGGCAGCGCCCGAGGACCGCGGATCTGCCCGGCGGACCACCGCACGGCGTCCGGGTCGGCGAGGCTGAACTCCGGGATGCGGTCCAGCCACACGTCGAGCGCCACGGTCAGCTCCATCCGGGCCAGGTGCGACCCGACGCAGCGGTGGATACCCAGCCCGAACGCGGCGTGCCGGTTCACCTCCCGGTCGATGATCACCTCGTCGGCCTGCTCGAACCGGCGCGGGTCGCGGTTCGCGGCGGGGAACGGCAGGAGGACCCAGTCCTCCTTCTTCATCTGCACCCCGCCGAGCTCCACGTCCTGCTTGACCAGGCGCGCCATCGTGACCGGCGCGTAGGCCCGCAGGAACTCCTCGACCGCCTTCGGGCGCAGCGAGGGGTCCTCGACCAGGCGCTTGCGGTCCTCGGGGTTCTTCGCCAGGTGCCACAGCGACGAGCCGATGGCGCTCCACGTCGTGTCGATGCCCGCGATGAGCAGCAGGATCATCGTGCCGACGACGTGCTGCGGCTCCAGCTTCTGGCCGTACAGCTCGGCGTTGATCAGGTACGTCGTCAGGTCGTCGCGGGGGTTGTCGAGGTGATCGCGGACCTGCTCGAACAGGTAGTCGTTGAGCGCCATCCCCCGCTCTTCGCGCACCTCGATCGAGTCGTTCGCCCCCTCGATCACGTTCTCGACGAACTTCGCGAACTTCGCGGTGTCCTCCTGCGGGAAGCCGAGCATGTCGGCGATGACCCGCATGGGGATGTACATGCCGTAGTCGGTCGCCGCGTCCACGACGTCCTGGCCGGCGAAGCCGTCGATCAGCGAGTGGCAGAACGCCTCGGTGGTGACCCGCTGCTTGGCCACGTTCGTCTTGGTGAACGCCGGCAGCAGCAGCTTGCGCGCGTCGTGGTGGAACGGCGGGTCCGAGGAGATCGGCGGGGCCACCCCCACCGGCGCCAGGTCGAGCGGCGGCCGGACGTTGCTCACGATGATCGCCCGGGAGGTGAAGTTCTCGGTGTCGTAGGCGATCGCCGCGACGTCCTCGTACCGCGTCGGCAGCCAGGCGCCGCCGAAGCGCTCGGTGCGCGCCACGGGGCAGCGCTCCCGCAGGTCGTCCCAGATCTCGATCGCGTTGTTCGCGTACTCCTCCTCGAAGTGGGAGAAGTCGGTGGTCCAGTCGGACACTGGCCCGGTCACGACCTCGTTGACGGTGCCGAGCTCGGCCTGCGCGATGCGCTGCTGCCGAGCCTCCTCGGTGAACCTCTCGTCGACGGTCATACCCGCGCCTCCTCGTGGATGAGGACGGCGGATTCGGGGCAGTTGGCGGCGGCGAGCCGCGCGTCACCCTCCCGGTCGGCGGGCACGTCCTTGTCGGCGGTGAGAGCGGTCAGGGTCGCGTAGCCCTCGTCGTCCTCGCCGAACAGGTCGGGAGCGAGGTCGTAGCAGCGGCCGTGGCCCTGACACCTCGCGTTGTCGATGCTGACTCTCATCCGTCGGTTCCTTCCGTCCAGCCGTCCAGCGCCAGGTGCCGCCTCGCCGCGGTCCGAAGCCGCGGCGCGACGCCACGACCCGATCCAGGAAATGAAATGTGATTCAATTCACCACGTCAAGGGCCCGGCCCCCGACACGCAGGAACGGTTCCGCGAATCCGCCCGACCGAGCACCGCGCCTCACCCACGGAACCTGACCGCACACCGACGGCGTCTTCGGGTCGTGAGGACGAGACTGCTCGGACTACTGGTCGCCGGCGCGCTGCTGACGGCGGGAGCGGCGGCCTGCTCGGCCGACGCCGACGCCGACGCCGACGCCGGTTCGCCGTCGGGAGCGCAGGGGTGGCGGGAGCTACCCGACCCGCCGCTGAGCCCCCGCACGGACGCGGTCCTGGTCGGGCTGGACGATGCGCTGCTCGTCGTCGGCGGCTGGGAGTTCCTCTGCCCGCCGAACGCCGACTGCGCGGCCCCGCCCACCCCGCTGTTCGCCGACGGCGCGGTCTACGACCGCACCGACGACGCCTGGCGCACCATCACCCCGGCACCCTTCGGCCTGATCCGGGCGACGACCGCAGCGATCGACGGCACCGCGTACCTGGTGACCGGGTGCGCGAGCGGCCCGCTCTGCGACGCGCCACCGCGGCTGCTGGCCTACGACCTGGCCGTCGACCGGTGGACCGACCACGGCGAGGTGCCCGGGCCCGCGACGCACGGCCGGAACCTCGAGGTGGTCGGGCAGCGCCTGCTCGTCTACAGCGGCAGCGAGGGACTGGGTGAGGTGGGCGACTACTGGTTCGACCCGGAGAACGACACCTGGACCGAGCTGCCGGACGACCCGCTCACCGACGACGACTACGACCGCTTCGTCGTGCTGGTCGACGACCAGCTGGTCCTCGCCGCCTCCGCGGTGCCCGACCCCGACACGTTCGAGGCCCCGGCCAAGCGCGCCGCGCGGTTCGACCTGACCCGCCAGGAGTGGTTCGTCGTCCCGGACGCGCCCGGGGGCGGCTACCAACTCCTCCCCACCGACCGGGGTCCGTTGCTGAACGGCCACTACCGCGATTCGGCCGGCTGGCTGCTGGACCCGGAGACGTGGACGTGGTCGGAGTTACCGGCACTGCCCGAGGGTCACGAGGACATCGACGGCGTCCTCGATCGCGACCGCGCCGTCTACGACCTGGGCCACCGGCCGGCCGGGGCCCTCGTCTACGACAGCGCGGCGGACGCGTACCTGACCGTCCCGCCGCCGTCCGTCGGCGACGGGGTGTACGGCTGGTCGAGTGCAATCCTGGGCCGGGACCTCGTCGTCTTCGGCGGGCAGCGGTGGACGACCGTCCGGGACGGCGAGGTGCTGCGCGACGCGTTCCTCTGGACGGCCCCCACCGGCTGACCCCCATGGCAGCCCCTGCCTGGCACATACCCCCCGGGGTATGTACCATCGCTCTCATGGACATCCCCCCGGGCGAGCTCGCCGACGTCGTCAAGCGGCTCAAGCGCATCGAGGGGCAGATCGGCGGCATCGTCCGCATGATCGAGGACGGGCGCGACTGCTCCGCCGTCGTCACCCAGCTCGCAGCCGCCTCCAAGGCGCTGAGCAAGGCCGGCTTCGCCGTCGTCTCGACGGGGATGCGCTACTGCTCCACCAACGAGGACGGCGAGTCGCGCGAGGTGGACCTGCGCGAGCTCGAGCGCCTCTTCCTGTCCCTCGCCTGACCTCCGGAGCGACCCTCCGGACCCCCTCGCCTCGGACGCAGATACCCCTGCCCCGTACTGTATGAGGAGCCCATCGTGCAGATCGACATCATCGAGACCCCGGGACTCGGGGACCGCAGCTACCTGGTGAGCGAGGGTGGCGTCGGTGTCGTCGTCGACCCCCAGCGCGACATCGATCGGATGCTCGCGCTGGCGCAGGAGCGCGACGTTCGCATCGCGCTGGTGGTGGAGACCCACCTGCACAACGACTACCTGACCGGGGGCCTGGAGCTGGCCCGGGCGGTCGGCGCGGCCTACGTGGTCCCGGCCGGGGACGACGTCGCCTACGAGCGGACGCCGGCCGCCGACGGCGATGTGCTCGAGGCAGGTCCGATGCGCCTGCGGGTGCTGCACACCCCCGGGCACACCCACCACCACGTCAGCTACGTGCTGGCCGACGGGGAGGGCTCGGTGCAGGCGGTGTTCACCGGCGGCTCCATGCTCTACGGCTCGACCGGCCGCACCGACCTCGTCGGACCCGAGCACACCGACGAGCTCACCCACGCCCAGTACCACTCGGTGCGCCGGCTGGCCGATGAGCTGCCCGCGGACACCCCGGTCTTCCCCACGCACGGCTTCGGGAGCTTCTGCTCGGCGACGCCGACCAGCGGCGACTCCTCGACCGTCGGGGAACAGCGCCGCGTCAACCCGGCACTGACCCAGGACGAGCAGACCTACGTCGACGAGCTCGTCGCCGGGCTCACCGCCATCCCGGCCTGGTACGCACACATGGGTCCGGGGAACGCGGCCGGGCCGACACCGGTGGACCTGTCGCCACCGCGCCCGGTCGACCCGCCCGAGCTGGCCGAGCGGCTGGCCGCCGGCGAGTGGGTCGTCGACCTGCGGACCCGCACGGCGTTCGCCGCGGGCCACCTCCCTGGCGCGCTGAACTTCCAGCTGGCGATCGCCAACTTCGTCACCTACGTCGGATGGCTGGTGCCGTGGGGTGCGCCGCTGACCCTCATCGGCGAGACCGAGCAGCAGGTGGCCGACGCCCGCCGGGAGCTGGTCCGCATCGGCATCGACCGGCTCGCGGGCGCCGCCATCGGTACGCCGGAAAAGCTCGCCGACGGGCGGGGCCTGGTCTCGTACCCCGTCAGCGACTTCGCCGGCCTGGCCGCGGCCATGGCCGCGGACGCGGAACTGGTCGTGGTCGACGCCCGTCGCGCTGACGAGCGCGCCGGTGGCGGCGTGCGGGGCTCGCGGCACATCCCGATCCACGAGCTGGCCGACCGCATCGACGAGGTGCCGGACGGCGACGTGTGGGTCTACTGCGGATCGGGCTACCGCGCCTCGATCGCCGCCTCCCTGCTCGCGCGCACCGGCCGCCGGCCGGTCCTGGTCGACGGCAGCTACGCCGACGCCGACACCGGAGCGGCCGCCGTCGGCCTCCACCACGCCGGCGTCTGACCGGCCCCACCGAAATCTCGACGAGGAGGAACCCATGTGCCGAGCAGTCCCCTGCAGCACCTGTGGCAAGACGACCTGGGCCGGTTGCGGCCAGCACGTCGACCAGGTCATGGCGCGGGTGCCCGACGCCCAACGATGCCCGGGCCATCCGAGGCCGGAGCGGTCCGGCGGCTGGTTGGGCAAGCTCCTCGGACGCCGCTGATGCCCGTGCGGGGCACGGCGGAGAGGTGAGCACGGCGGAGAGATGAGCACGGTGGAGAGATGAGCATCGCCCTCCCGATCGGCCTCGGACTGATCATCGGCGCGCTCGTCGGACTGCTGGGTGGTGGCGGCTCGATCCTCGCAGTTCCTGCGCTGGTCTACCTCGCGGGCCAGGACCTGCAGCAGGCCGTCGCCACCTCGCTGCTCGTCGTCGGCATCACCGCGCTCGTCGCACTGCTCCCCCGGTTGCGCGCCGGTCAGATCTCGTGGCGGATCGGCCTGCTCTTCGGCGCGGCCGGCGCGGCGACGGCCTTCGCGGGTGCGGCGGTGAACCGGCTCCTCCCCGAGGCGGTGACCCTGTTGCTGTTCGCGGCGCTGATGGTCGGGGCCGGGCTGCGGATGCTGCAGGAGCAGCCGGTGATCGGCACGGCGTGCACCGTCGACGGCGGTGGCGTGAACTGGCGCCGCTGCCTGCCGCGCACCATCGCGGGCGGGTTCGTGGTCGGCTTCCTCACCGGCCTGCTGGGCGTCGGCGGCGGCTTCCTCGTCATCCCGGTGCTGGCGGTCGCCCTCGGTCTGCCGATGGCCACCGCCATCGGCACGTCCCTCGTGGTCGTGGCGATCAACTCGGCCGCCGGTTTCGTCGCGCACGCCGGGGAGGCGACGCTCGACGCGCCCGTCACGGTCGCCTTCACCGCCGCGGCGGTGCTGGCGGCGCTGGCCGCCGGACGCGTCGCGACACGCACGGACACCGACCGCCTGCGCCGGTGGTTCGCGTGGCTGGTCCTCGCCGTCGCCGGCCTGATCGCGACCCGCCTGCTCCTGGACGTCCTGGCCTGAGTGGCGATCGGGCCGCGCCGGCCGCCGACCGCCGAGGTCGGCGACCGGTTGCGGTCAGCCGATGCGCAGGGGCAGTACCCGCGGACCGCGGATCTGGCCGGTCGACCACCGGACGGCGTCCGGGTCGGCGAGGGTGAACTCGGGGATCCGGTCCAGCCAGACGTCGAGGGCCACTCGCAGCTCCATCCGGGCGAGGTGCGAACCGACGCAACGGTGGATGCCGAGGCCGAAGGCAGCGTGCCGGTTCACCTCGCGGTCGATGATCACCTCGTCGGCGCGCTCGAAGCGCTCCGGGTCGCGGTTGGCGGCCGGGAACGGGAGGAGGACCCAGTCCTCCTTCTTCATCTCGACCCCGCCGAAGCTGATGTCTTCCTTGACCAGCCGCGCCATGGTCACCGGCGCGTAGGCGCGCAGGAACTCCTCGTACGCCGTCGGGCGCAGCGACGGGCCCTCGACCAGGCGACGGCGGTCCTCGGGGTGCTGCCCGAGGTGCCACAGCGAGGCGCCGATGGCGCTCCACGTCGTGTCGATCCCGGCGATGAGCAGCAGGGCCATGGTGCCGGCCACGTGCTGCGGTTCGAGCTTCTCGCCGTACAGCTCGGCGTTGATCAGGTGGGTCGTCAGGTCGTCGCGCGGGTTCTCCACGTGGTCGCGGATCTGCTCGAGCAGGTACTCGAACAGCTCGTCGCCGCGGGTCTCCAGCTCCTCGACCGGGCGGTCGAGCCCTTCGAGAGCGTCCTCGACGAACCCCTTGAACTTCTCGCCGTCCTCGGGCGGGAAGCCGAGCATGTCGGCGATGACCCGGATCGGGATGTGCATGCCGTACTCGATCGCCGCGTCCACCACGTCCCGGCCGGCGAAGCCGTCGATCAGCGAGTGGCAGAACGCCCGGGTGGTGACCTCCTGCTTGGCCACCTTCGTCTTGGTGAACGCCGGCAGCAGCAGCTTGCGGGCGTCGTGGTGGAACGGCGGGTCCGAGGAGATCGGCGGTTCCCCGCCCACCGGCGCGAGGCTCAGCGGCGGGCGGAAGTTGCCCACGATGATCGCCCGGGAGCTGAAGTGCTCGGTGTCGTAGGCGATGGCCTGGACGTCCTCGTAGCGGGTGGGCAGCCAGGCGCCGCCGAAGCGCTCGGTCCGCGCGATGGGGCAGCGACTGCGCAGGTCGTCCCAGATCGCGATCGCGTTCTGCGCGTACTCGGGTTCGGTGTGCGAGAAGTCGGTGGTCCAGTCGGAGACCGGCCCCGTGATGATCTCGTTCCAGGTGCCGAGCTCACCCTCCTCGGGCTGCTGCCAGAACTCCTCGGTGAACCTGTCGTCGACCGTCATCTCGTCCTCTCTCGCGCACCGGGGGCTCGAGCGCCCGGCCACCCGGTGGCCCGGCTCGCGTCCCGCAATTGAATTGTGATTCAGTTCACGGGTCAAGGGTGTCGGCCCCGTCGTGTCGCCGCCGAGCGTCCGCAGCAGTTCCGGGATGCCTACGATCCGGCCGATCGGCAGGCTCGGCCGAGCCGGCCCGACCCACGAGGAGCACGCGTGGCCAACCACGGCGACTGGCAGTTCGGCATCTACTTCAACGGGCTGGTCGGCCAGAAGCCGACACTGCCGATGGACTACGCCTCGCTCGAGCGCGCCGCCGAGGCGGCCATGTCCGAGCAGGTCTGGTCCTACGTCGCCGGGGGCGCGGGCAACGAGCACACCCAGCGGGTCAACGTGACCGCCTTCGAGCGGTGGGGCCTCATGCCGCGGATGCTGGCCGGCAACGCCCAGCGCGACCTCAGCGTGGAGTTGTTCGGCCGGCAGCTGCCGACGCCGCTGATGATGGCCCCGGTCGGGGTGATCGGGATCTGCGAGCCCGAGGGGCACGGCGACCTCACCACCGCCCGCGCCGCCGCGGCGACCGGCGTCCCGATGATCGCCTCCACGCTCATGCAGGACCCGATGGAGGACGTCGCCGCCGCCCTCGGGGACACCCCGGGCTGGTTCCAGCTCTACCCGCCGAACGACCGCGAGCTCACCGAGAGCCTGGTCCAGCGGGCCGAGGCGGCCGGCTTCAGCGCCATCGTGATCACGCTGGACACGCTCACCCTCGGCTGGCGACCGCGCGATCTCACCATCGCGAGCTTCCCGCAGCTCACCGGGCTGTGCCTGGCCAACTACACCTCCGACCCGGTGTTCCGCTCCCGGCTGGCCGCCCCGCCGGAGGAGGACCCGCAGGGCGCCGTCGGGCAGTGGGCGTCGATCTTCGGCAACCAGAGCCTCAGCTGGGACGACCTCGCCTGGTTCCGGTCGCTCACGAAGCTCCCGATCCTGCTCAAGGGCATCTGCTCGCCCGATGACGCCCGGCGGGCCGTCGACGCCGGCATGGACGGCATCTACTGCTCCAACCACGGTGGCCGCCAGGCCAACGGCGGGATCCCGGCGATCGACTGCCTCCCCGACGTCGTCGACGCCGTGGGCGACGTGCCGGTGGTCTTCGACTCCGGGGTCCGCGGTGGGCCGGACGTGGTGAAGGCGCTGGCGCTGGGTGCGCGGGCCGTCGCCGTCGGGCGCCCGTACGCCTACGGGCTCGCGGTCGGCGGCCAGGAGGGCATCGAGCACGTGCTGCGCTGCCTGCTGGCCGAGACCGACCTGACGATGGCCGTCGACGGCTATCCGTCGATCGCGGACCTCACCCGGGACGCGGTGCGCCGGGTCGGCTGAGCCGCCCGCTCAGCCGACCTCGACCAGGTCGATGACGAACACCAGCGTGGACCCGCCGGGGATCGGGCCCCGGTCCTGGTCGCCGTAGCCGAGGTCGCTGGGGATCGTGACCACCCGGCGTCCGCCGACCTGCATTCCCTCGATGCCCTGGTCGAAGCCCGGGATGACCAGGCCCTGCCCCACCGGCACCGGCAGCGGGCTGCCGGGCTCGCCGCCGTTCCAGGAGGAGTCGAACTCCTCGCCGGTCTCGTAGAAGGCGCCCACGTACTGGACGGAGGCGGTCGTGCCCTCCTCCGCCTCGTCCCCGTCGCCGACGACGACGTCCTCGATCACCAGCTCCTCCGGCGCGGCGCCATCGCTCGCCGGCACCTCGGGCTTCTCGGAGAGGTCGGACGAGATCTCCGCCGCGAGGGTGGCGTCGTCGTCCGACCCGCAGGCGGCGAGGGAGACGGACAGCGCGACGGCGATCAGCACGCGCGGGGCGGTACGGCGGAACATGCGGGGGTCACTCCTGGCGAGCTGCGCTCGGGTCGGGCTCGTCGAGGAGCCGGTCGTGGATGAGGCGGAACGTGCCGCCCGCCCATGGTCCCAGGCGCTCACATCTCGCCGACGATGCGCTGCAGGTCGGCCGCCATGGCGCTGGCCTCGTGCGAGGCGCCCGTGATGGCTGCCTGGGCCTGTGCGGTCGCGGCGCTCTGCTCCTCCACCGCGGCGGCGATGGTCGCCTGCGTCTCCACGACGCCGGCGATGACCTCCTGCACCTGGGTCAGCGCGGTGCCCGCGGCCTCGACGTCGCCACGGACGGTGTCGACGACGCGACGGATCCGCTCCGTGGCGTCCGCCGTCTCCGACGCCAGGTCCTTGACCTCGCCGGCGACCACGGCGAAGCCCTTGCCGGCCTCGCCGGCGCGCGCTGACTCGATGGTCGCGTTCAGCGCCAGCAGGTTGGTCTGGTCGGCGATGGTCGAGATGCTGCCGGCGATCTGGTCGATCTCGGCCATGGTGGCGGCGAGCCGGACGACGGTCTGCGCCCCCTCCCGCGAACCGGTGCTCGCCTCGTGGGCGGTCGTCGTCGCGGTTCCGGCAGCCGTCGCGATCTCGTCGATCGCGGCTCGGAGCCCGGCCATGACGTCGGTCGCCGTCCCGACGTTCTCGTCCAGCCGGCGCCCGGCCTCCAGCAGGCGCGCCAACTGCTCCTCGACCGTCGCCGCCCGCGCCTCGCGCCGGGCCAGCGCTGCGGCCGCCTCCTCGGCAGCGCGGGCCCGCTCCTCCGCCAACTCCCCCTGGGCCTGCGCCTGGGCGACCGCCTGCTCCTCCGCGCGGCGCTGCTCGGCGCGGCGCCCGCGGTCGGCCTCCTCGGTGAACTTCCAGCCGTAGGCCAGGAAGAAGGCCTCGGCCAGCAGGAAGGCGGCGTGCAGGATCGCGAAGGCGATGGGGTTCTCGTGCGCCTCGTGCGTGGAGAACACCGACTCCGGCATCGCCAGGCTCATGACCGCGTGGTGGACGGCCACGAACACGACGGCGAGCAGGAAGGGGGTCCACTGCTGGTAGAGCGCGACGAGCGCCAGCAGCACGTAGAACCAGATGTGCAGGTCGGTGAGGCCGCCACCCACGTGCACCAGCACGTCCGCGCTCACCATCAGGCCGAGGCTGACGGCGCTGGCACGGGCCACCTGGGGGCGCAGGGTGAAGCCCAGCACGAGCAGTACCACGACGGCGGCGAGCTGGCCCCACAGCAGCCAGCCGCCCACCCCGAGGTAGAGCCCCAGGCCGGCCAGCGCCGGCGGGTGCACCGCCAGCACACCGGCGATCAGCCGGTGTCGGGTGGCGAACGCCTGCTCGTCGAGCCGCGCACCGCGCGGCAGCGAGGCCCAGAAGCCGGATGCCTGCGCCGCCGGGGTCTCCGTGCTGGAAGTGGTCACCTTCCCACCTTCGGCAGCGCGCTCGCTGGATCCAGTACAACCGTCCCGCGATCGCGTCACGTCAGCTCGCTACCGGCGACTCCCAGTCCACGATCCGGCCGGCGACCGTCTCCAGCAGCGGCCGGTCGTGCGAGATGGCGACGATGCCGATCCCCGCCTCGCGGCAGTGCTCCAGCAGGAGGGTCCAGACCCGCGCCTGGGTGACCGCATCGAGGCTCGCGCTGATCTCGTCGGCCACCACGTACCGCGGCCGCGCCAGCAGCGCCCGGGCGAGGTTGACCCGCTGCAGCTCGCCGCCGCTGATCTCGTGCGGATACCTGTCCAGCCAGGCGGGCGGAACGAGCCGCTCGGCGGCCCCGGCGTCGTCGGCCCCCGCCGCGGCCAGCGCCCGCCGCACCGTCCAGCGCGGGTCCAGGGCGCGCTCGGGGTGCTGGAGCACCAGCTGCACGGGGTGCGGAGCGCGCCGCGCGGTGGGCTCGGCGCCGTCGACCAGCACCCGACCCCGGTCGGGCCGCAGGTGCCCGGCCAGCACCCGGCCCAGGGTGCTCTTCCCGCCGCCGCTGGGCCCGCACAGCCCGACCACCTCGCCCGCCTCCAGCCGCAGGTCGACCCCGGCGAGCACCCACGGGCGGTCCCGGCCGTAACGGAACCAGAGGCCCTCCGCGGTGAGCATCAGACGCCCTCCGCCACGGAGAACCCGTTGCCGGGCAGCGCCTGCCACAGCGCGCGGGTGTACGGGTGGGCGAGCGCCGCGCCGTCGCCGGTGAAGGCCGCTGGGTCCGCCGTGTCGAGGGTGCGCCCGTCGCGGGCGATGACGACGCGGTCGGCGACCGCGACCGCCGCCCGCAGTTCGTGGGTGATCAGCACGACGGCGCAGCCGCCGTCGGCCATCGCGCGGAACTCCGCCAGCGTCGTCCGCACCACGTCGGCCGGCAGCCCGGTGGTGGGCTCGTCGGCGAGCAGCACCCGCGGTTCGTGCAGCGTCGCCATCGCGAGCAGCACCCGGCGGGCCATGCCGCCGGAGAGCTCGTGCGGGTACAGCCGCAACACCTCGCGGCCCAGGCCGCGTCGCTCCAGCGCGGCCGCGGCGGCCGCCCGGGGATCGGGCCGACCGGCCAGCTCAGCGGAGCGGCGGACCTGCCGGCCGACCGAGCTCACCGGGTCGAGGAAGCTCGCCGCCTGGGGCAGCAAGGTCAGGTCGTGCCCGGCGTGGCGGCGCCGGGCGGCGGGCTCCAGGGGCTGCCCGTCGAGGGCGACGACGCCGCGCTCGACGGCGTTGGGCGGCAGCAGGCCGAGCACCGCGTGCGCCAGCAGGCTCTTGCCGGCACCGCTGGCGCCCACCAGGGCGACGATCTCCCCGGGCGCGGCGGAGAGGTCCATGCCGGTCAGGGCGCGCACGACGCGGCGGCGCAGCCCCCGCTCGTACTGGACGAAGTCGACCTCCAGGCCCCGCACCTCGAGCACCGCCCCCGTCACAGGTGGTGGCTCCGCGGGTCGAGCAGGGCGCGGACGTTGCTGCCGATCGTGTCGACGAGCTTGACCACGACCAGCAGGCACAACCCCGGCAGCACGGCCAACCACCACGCGCCGGCGGTCAGGTAGCGCATCGACTCGGCCAGCAGCACGCCGATCGACGGCTCCCCCGGGTCCACGCCCAGCCCGAGGAACGACAGCGCCGCCTCGTGCAGGATCGCGTGCGGGAAGAGCAGCACCGTCCCCACGAGGAAGTGACCGGTGAGGTGGCCGGCCAGGTGGCGGCGGGCGATCCAGCCCCGCCCGTGGCCGAGCTGCCGGGAGACGGCGACGTAGTCCGACGACATCACCTCGCGCGCCTTCCCCCGCAGCACCCGGGTCAGCGTCGGCCAGTGGGTCACCGCGACGGCGATGACGACGGCCTGCGTCCCCCCGCCCAGCGCGAAGGCGAGCAGGATGAGCAGCACGAGGTGCGGCAGGGCGAGGAACAGGTCGACCAGCCAGCCCACCACCCGGTCCACCACCCCGCCGAAGACCGCTGCCGCCGAGGCGAGCACCAGGGCGATGACGGCGGAGATCAGGGCGGCGGCCACCCCGACCGCGAGGCTGAGCCGCAGCCCGGCCAGGGTGCGGGCCAGCATGTCCCGGCCGAGGCGGTCGGTGCCGAACCAGTGCTCGGCCGACGGTCCGAGGTTGCGCTCGGCCAGGCTCGTCGTCTGGGCCGGGTCGGCGGCCAGGCCACCGGCCACCACCACACCGAGGACGACCAGCAGCGACAGGCCGACGTAGGCCAGGGTGCGCCGGCGTCGGTCGAGCGTGCGGCGCCCGCCGGAGGCGAGGACGGCGGTCATCGGACGGCCCGGCCGGCGTGCTCGGGCTGCGGCGGCGGCACCGGGTCGGGAGCCAGCAGCGGTTCGGCCGGCGCGCCGCGACCCCAGCGCGGGCGGCGGAGGCGCGCCAGGTCGTGCGCGACCCGGGGGTCGAGGCGCGCGTGCACGAGATCGCCCAGCTGGTTGCCGACGAAGACGAAGACCGTCGTGAACAGCGCGATGCCCAGGAGCAGCGGCACGTCCTGGCCCAGCGCCGCCTGGGTGGTCGCCGCGCCGAGGCCGGGATAGGAGAAGACCTGCTCGGCCAGCACCGAGCCGCCGAACAGCTCGCCGAGCGAGGCGAACTGCAGCAGCACCGCAGGGCCCGCCGCGTTGCGCAGCACGTGGTGCACGACCACCCCGCGGGTCGACTCGCCCTGCGCCCGGGCGAGCGCGACGTGGTCGCTCGCCATGGCCTCGACGACGGCGTGCCGCGTGTGCAGCACCACCGGCGCCACGCCGACGATCGAGAGCGTCAGCGCTGGCAGCACGAGGTGGTGCGCGCGGTCGAGCAGGGTGACGTCCTCGGCGAGGACGCCGACGGGGACGGCGCAGCAGACCGGCGTCCAGCCCAGCTGCACGGAGAAGACGTAGAGCAGCAGCAGGCCCACCCAGAAGGTCGGGGCCGAGGCGAGCGTGTAGGCCCACCAGGTGACCGCCCGGTCGGCGAACCGCCCTTGCCGGACCCCGGCCAGCACCCCCAGGCCGAAGCCGAACACCCCCGACAGCAGCCACGCCGTCGCCATGAGCGCGAGGCTGGCCGGGAAGCGCTCGGCGATGACCTCGGTCACCGGCTGGTTGAACGTGAGCGAGGTGCCGAGGTCGCCCTGCGCGACGTTGCCCAGCCAGGAGAGGAAGCGCTCCAGCGGCGGCTCGTCGAACCCCCAGCGCTCGGCGATCTGCGCCCGCTGCTCCGGCCCGATCGCGGCGATGTCCGCGCCCACGTACGCGGTCACCGGGTCCACCGGGGAGCCGAGCATCAGGGCGAAGGACGCCGACGCCACCGCGGCCAGCAGCAGGGCCAGCCGGACCAGCCGCCCGGCGGCCCCCCGCAGCAGCTGGGTCAGCAGGTCCACCGCCACCCGGTGATGCCCGCGGTGATCGGCCACCCGTGGCCGTGCGGCTCGATCAGCAGGGCGCCGAGATCCAGGCACTCGTCGACGTAGTAGGTGTGGTCGAGGTTGACCAGCCAGGCCCACGCGGCGTCCCCGCTGGGCCCGAAGCCGGTGCCCTCGCCGTCGTACTGGGCGGCCCGCCAGTGGCGGTTCGCCTCCTCCGGGTCGGTGGCGGTCATGGCCGCCTCGAGGTGCGCGTCGACGTCGGGGTTGCTGTAGAAGCCCGGGTTCCAGGACTCCACGCCCGCCTGGGCCGACGAGTAGAGGTTGTACATCTCGGTCGGGTCGAGGCTGCCCCAGCCGAAGAGCACCGCGTCGCTGTGCATGCGCTGGTAGATGCCGTCCCAGCTCACGCCCTCCGCCGTGACCTCGATGCCGACGGGCGACAGCATGTCGACCACCGAGAGCGCGAGGTCCTGGCGCAGCGAGTCCGACGCCGGGTAGAGCAGCGAGAACGCCGCCCGGACGCCGTCCTTCTCCCGGACGCCGTCGCCGTCGCCATCGACCCAGCCGGCCTCGTCCAGGAGCTGCTCGGCGGTCTCCGGGTCGGCGTCCTCGATCGCCGACTCCGGCTCGTGCCACGGCAGCCCGTCGACGGGGCCGGTGGCGGGCGAGCCGTGGCCCTCCAGGACGCCGTCGACCAGCGCCTGCCTGTCGACGGCGACGTTGACCGCCCGCCGGATCGCACGGTCGGCGGTGACGTCGTTGCCGATGGGCAGGCCGGCATCGGTGGTGCGCCCGTCGTCCTGGACGTAGGGGAACATCAGGCCGCGGTTGTCCACCGACTCGACGGCGACCAGGTCCATCCCGCGGATGTCACCGGTGGTCAGCGCGGCGGGCACCGCGGCCATGTCCACCTGGCCGGCCGAGGCGGCGGCGATCGAGGCGTCCTCGTCGGTGAACTGGAAGACGATCCGCTCGAAGGCCGACTGCTCGCCGTAGTAGTCGTCGTTGCGCTCGACGATGAGCTGCTGGCCCTGGTCCCACTGCACCAGCTCGAACGGCCCGGACCCGACCGGCTGGCGGCCGTAGTCGGGGCCGTGCGCGTGCTCGGGCACGATGCCCAGCGAGATCAGCCGGTTGACGAACGTGCTCTGCGGCCGCTCCAGGCGGAGCTCGACGGTGTCGTCGTCGACCGCGACCGCCTCGGCCAGGGCCGTGACGTCGGTGAGCCCGCCGCTCCGGCTCGCCGTCGTGAACGTGTAGGCGACGTCGGCAGCGGTGACCGGCTCGCCGTCGCTGAACCGTGCGTCGGTGCGGATGTCCACCGTCCAGACCAGGCCGTCGTCGCTGATCGACCAGTCGGTGGCGAGCTCCGGGACGACGTCGAGGTCCGCGTTGCGCGCCAGCAGGGTGGACTGGAACAGCGGCGATCCGTAGCGGCCCCAGCCGAGCGTGGGGTCGAAGCCGTCGTCCGGCTCGCCACCGATCGCCAGCCGCAGCTCCGTGGGCGGCCCCGCCGAGGTCGAGGACTCGGCGTCCCCGCAGGCGGTGAGCGCGGCCGCGATCACGACGCCCGCCGCGACGGGACGGCTGAACTTCCTGGTGGCACGCACGGCGCCACTCTATTGCAAGTCATTTGCAACAAGCCCGCTCGGTGCGCCCGGACAGTGTGCGCGGATGCGCCGTTCCGCGAGCCGGAACTGCACATCCCTGCACTCTGTCGCCGCGCGGGCGGCCGTGCGGATCAGCCGCCGGCGCGGTGGACGGCGGCGCAGAAGACGCGCGCGTCCTCGACGGTCTCCTCGAGCGGCGCCAGGACCGAGGACCGGGCCACCTCCGCCACGCGGGCGGTCAGCCGCTGCTCCGCCCGTCGTCGCCG
>NZ_LWUA01000291.1 GCF_005222955.1 Blastococcus sp. CCUG 61487
TAGGAATCCAAGCGCTCCAGTCGTCGAGAGTGCTGACCCACCGGCCGCTACCGGCGCCGAACCTGCCAGACACCAGCGGGCTCGGTAAGCCCCATTAGTCGTCCCGGCCGAGGGTGCGGATGCCCTCGATCCGCACGCCGAGGGTAGCCGTCACGCGCTCCGTCGCGGCTCGCGACGGCAGCCGGTCGGCGGCGGCGTTCCGGCACAGGACGATCGACGCACCCACCGCGAGCGGAGCGAGCAGCCACACCACGGGGCCGGCCTCGGCGGCGAGCTGGTCGTCGACCAGGACGCGGTCGCCCTCCGCGAGGCCCAGGCGGCCGGCCAGCTCGGTCGCCGCGGCGGTCAGGCCGGCGAGGGTGAGGGTCACGCCGCCCGCGACGAGCCCGGGTGCCGCGGGATCGGGCTGCTCGTAGGGGACGAACTCGTCGCCGTGCACGCGCACCTCGAGCGCGAAGTCGCGGGCCGGACCGACGTAGCCGGTCATCCCGAGACCCAGCGGATGCAGGGAGAGGCCCCAGAACTCGTCGGGCAGTCGATCGCCCGCGGCCTCCTCCAGCGCGGCGATCCGGTCCTGGGCGGCCAGGACCACGTCCACGTCAGCCGTCCGGCCGTCGTCCTCGAGCGCGGTGTCGAGGATCGTCGCGCCGCAGCTCCACGCCCCGAGGAGGACCGCCGCCGTCTGCCAGTGGACCGGCAGCGCGAGGGCCACCGTGCTGCCGGGCCCGACGTCGCACTCGTCCTGGAGGAGGTTCGCGGTCTTGGCGACCCAGTTGGCCAGCGTCGTCGCCGACAGCTCGATCCGCTCGTCGGTGGCGTCGTCGTAGAAGGTGAGCAGCGGCGTGGCGGCCGCCCGCCGGAGCGCGGCGGACAGCAGCCCGGCCGGCAGGAGCTCCGGGGACGCACCGGCCCCGGCGCCGGGAGGGGTGATGGGCACGGGGAGAGCCTGACAGGCACCCACCCGGAGGGAGCAGTCCGGTCTGCGAGCCCGGCGGTGCGAGGGCCCCTGCGGCTACAGTCGTCACTCGATGACAGCTGGACCGAGCGCTGCCCTGACCCGCATCGACCATGCGGTGCTCCGGTCCACGCGCCGCACGCTCGGCGGGACGCCGGCCGTGCCGGTCGCTCAGGGGCTGTCGCACTTCGGCGAGCACGCCCTGGGCTGGCTCGCCCTCGGCGCGGCCGGGTGGGCTGCCGGTGGGCGGCGTCGGGAGTGGGCCGCGGGCATGGCCGGCGTCGTGGCCGCCCACGCCGCCGGCGTCGTGGTCAAGCGCGTGGTCCGCCGGGTGCGGCCCGCCCTGGAGGACGTGCCCGCCCTGGTGTCGACGCCGAGCCGGCTCTCCTTCCCGAGCGCGCACAGCTGCTCGACGGCGGCGGCCGCCGTCGGCTACGGCCCGATGATCGGGCATCCCCCGATGGTGGCGGTCACGGTGACGATGCTGGTCTCCCGGGTACTGCTGGGCGTCCACTACCCGTCCGACGTGGTGTCCGGCGCGGTGCTCGGTGCCGGCGTCGCGACCGTCGTGCGGCGTCGCCTGACCGGACCCGCAGGCAGGAAGGCGTGACCGTGCACCCCCAGTCGAGTCCCGCACTCGCCCACACGGCCGCGCCGGACGAGGCGACCGAGCCCGCGTCCTCGCCGCCGCTCGCCCCCCGGCTGCCGGGCTTCCGCGGCAGCTTCGCCTGGGGGCTGGTCCGCGCCCTGCGGCCCCGGCAGTGGGTGAAGAACGTCCTCGTGCTGGCGGTGCCGCTGGCCGCCGGGGAGATCTTCAACCCCGACGTGATGGGCCCGACCGCGATCGCCTTCGTGCTGTTCTGCCTGTCCGCCTCCGGGGTGTACCTGGTCAACGACTCGATCGACGTCGAGGAGGACCGGCGCCATCCGCGCAAGCGGTTCCGGCCGATCGCCGCCGGCATCGTGCCGCGGTGGCTGGCCGTCGCGATGGCCGTGGTGCTCATCGCCGTCGCGCTGACCGCGGCGGTGCTGCTCACCCGACCGGAACTGGCGCTCGTGCTGGGCAGCTACGTGGTCATCCAGCTGGCCTACTGCGTGTTCCTCAAGAACCAGCCGGTGATCGACCTCGCCGTCGTCGCGTCGGGCTTCCTGCTGCGCGGGATCGCCGGCGGTGTGGCCGCGGGCCTGCTGCTCTCGCAGTGGTTCCTGCTGGTGGCCGCGTTCGGCTCGCTGTTCATGGTCGCCGGCAAGCGCTACTCCGAGCTCGTGCTCGTGGGCGACGCCGCGCAGACCCGCCAGACGCTCAAGGAGTACTCGGCCAGCTACCTGCGCTTCGTGTGGAGCCTCTCGGCCGGCGTCGCGGTCACCGCGTACAGCCTGTGGGCCTTCGAGATGGGCGAGGTCCAGGAGGGCATCCCCTGGTCGACCATCTCCATCGCCCCGTTCGTGATGGCGATCCTGCGATACGCGGTCGACGTCGACAAGGGCGCGGCCGGTGCCCCGGAGGAGATCGTCCTGCGCGACCGCGTCCTGCTCTGCCTCGGTGTCGTCTGGGTGGCGACGGTGGCCCTGGGAGTCTTCTTTGTCTGAACCCGCGACGACGCTGCTCAACGGATGGGGGCGGACGGCGCCCACCCGTGCCGTGCTCACCCCCGTCCACGACGACGACCAGGTGCGCTCGATCGTCCGCGACGCCGGCGAGCGCGGCGTCGTCGCCCGGGGGTTGGCGCGCAGCTACGGCGACGCGGCGCAGAACGCCGGCGGGCACGTCCTCGACATGACCGCGGCCGACCGGGTTCTCGCCTTCGACCCGGAGACCGGACTGGTCGAGGTCGAGGCGGGGATCTCGCTCGACGAGCTGATGAACCGCTTCGTCCCGCAGGGCTTCTTCGTTCCGGTCACGCCCGGTACCAGGCTGGTCACCGTCGGCGGGGCGATCGGCGCCGACATCCACGGCAAGAACCACCACGTGGCCGGCAGCTTCGCCCAGCACGTCCGCTGGCTGGACCTGCTCACCGCCGACGGCGAGGTCCGCCGGGTGAGCCCGGAGCAGGAGCCCGACGTCTTCTGGGCCACC
The DNA here is from genome assembly GCF_005222955.1 of Blastococcus sp. CCUG 61487. Lineage (GTDB taxonomy): Bacteria > Actinomycetota > Actinomycetes > Mycobacteriales > Geodermatophilaceae > Blastococcus. Next base: position 3,033 of record NZ_LWUA01000291.1, read on the forward strand.
GCCGGGGGCATGGGCCTGACCGGCGTGATCCTGCGGGCTCAGGTGCAGCTGAAGCGGATCGAGACCTCGCGCTGCCTGGTCGACACCGACCGCACCCCCGACCTCGACTCGCTCATGACGCTGCTCAGCGAGACCGACCACCTGTACGAGTACTCGGTCGCCTGGATCGACACGCTGGCCAAGGGCAGGCGCATGGGGCGTTCGGTGGTCACCCGGGGCCGGTTCGCGACGCTGGACGAGCTGCCGCAGAAGCGCCGCACCGATCCGCTGGCCTACCGCGGCTCGATCAAGCTGTCGGTGCCCGACGTCTTCCCGCCCGGCCTGCTCAACCTCGCCACCGTCGCGGCGTTCAACGAGGTCTGGTACCGGAAGGCGCCCACGCGCAAGCGCGATCAGCTGCAGAGCATCCCGACGTTCTTCCACCCCCTCGACGCCGTCGGGTCGTGGAACCGCATCTACGGCCCGCGCGGCTTCGTCCAGTACCAGTTCACCGTCCCCTTCGGGCAGGAGGAGGCGATGCGCGAGGCGCTCGGCCGGCTCAGCTCGTTCGGGACGGCGTCCTTCCTCGCCGTGCTCAAGCGGTTCGGGCCCGGCAACCCGGGCATGCTGTCCTACCCCTCGCCGGGGTGGACGCTGGCCCTGGACATCCCGGTCCAGAAGGGGTTGGCGCGGCTGCTCGACGACCTCGACGGACTCGTCGTCGCCGCGGAGGGCCGGATCTACCTGGCCAAGGACTCCCGCGTGCGCCCCGAGGCCTTCGAGCGGATGTACGACCGGCTGGCCGATTTCCGGGCCGTCCGCGAGCGACTGGACCCGGACGGCGTGTTCACCTCGGACCTGGCCAGGAGGCTCTCCCTGTGATCGACGCCCTCGGTTCGCCCGGATCGCTCCTGCTGGTCGGTGGCACCTCCGACATCGCCGTCGCCACCGCGCACCGCTACCTGGCCGAGCGCCCGCTGCGCGTCGTCGTGGCGGCCCGGGACACCCCGCGCCGCGCGACCGTGGCCGAGGAGCTCCGCGCCGCCGGCGCCGACGTCGAGGTCGTGGACTTCGACGCCGAGGATCCGGACTCGCCCGCGCGGATGGTCGCGGCAGCCACGGCCCGTGGGGACGTCGACATCGCGGTGATCGCGTTCGGCCAGCTCGGCGACCAGGAGCGGCTGGCCACCGACCCCGCGGCGGTCGCCGCCCTCGGGCAGGTCAACTACGTGGCGCCGGTGGTCGTGGGCACCGAGCTCGCCAACCGGATGCGCGCGCAGGGCCACGGCGTGATCGTCGCGCTCTCCTCGGTGGCGGGGGAGCGGGCCCGCAGGTCCAACTACGTCTACGGCTCCACCAAGGCCGGGCTGGATGCGTACTTCTCCGGCCTGGGCGACTCGCTGGCCGGCTCGGGCGTCTCGGTGCTCGTCGTCCGCCCGGGGTTCGTCCGCTCGAAGATGACCGAGGGCCTGCCCGCGGCGCCGCTGTCGACGACGCCCGAGGCGGTGGCCGAGGCGATCGTCACCGGCGTGCGGGCCGGCCGGCACACGGTGTGGGTGCCCGGAGCGATGCGCTGGGTCATGAGCGGCCTGCGGCACACGCCCCGCGCGATCTTCCGCAAGCTCCCCTTCTGACGAAGGCCCCCCCGGGCTCCGTGTTGATCAGGGTCGCTGATCAACACGGGTCCTCCCTCACCGTCGACGGCGAGGGAGGTTCCGATTCGGTGAGGTGGGAGGCGACCCGGGCAGGCGCCGCGCGGCTCAGTTGATGCAGTCGGTGTCCGCGGCGGTGCGCGGGTCCTCGCCCTGCACGACCTCGACCGGCGCGGCCGCGGTCACCGCCTCCCCGACACCGTTGAAGTCCGAGCCCAGCACCAGGTGCAGCGTGCCGGCCGACGGCTCCTCCGAGACGACGGTGATCGCCCCCGGGATCGCCGCGGCGAGCGTGGCCGCGAGGCCCTCGTCGCCGGCGGCGTACCGGATCTCGGTCACGTCGTAGCCCGCGCTGTCGGCGTTGCCCGTGCCGGTCACCGGGTGGCCCAGCGCCTCGAGCTCGGCGGCCGTCGTCGCGGCCAGCCCGGACGTGCCGGAGCCGTTGTAGACGGCGACGGGGATCTCGCTCGCCGGAACCGGCTGCGGCGCCTCCTCGGTCGGGACGGGGGTGCCGGGCGCGGGCTCGGGGTCGGCCGAGAGGTCGGCGAAGAAGGCGTGCAGGACGTCCTCGTCCTCCAGCCGGAGGATGTAGCGGTCCTGCGCGTCCCTGTCGTCGCCGATGTAGGGGACCGTCTGGAAGTGGATCTTGTCCGGCTGGACCGACTGCATCTGGGCGGCGAGGTCGAGCAGGTTCAGCGACTGGTCGACGGTCACCGACTCGGCCGCCGCCTCGACGAGCCGACGCTGCTTGCCCAGGTCGAGCAGGACGTCGTCGGCCATGAGCTTGCGGATCATGCCGCCCACGTAGGTCTGCTGCCGGATGATCCGGTCGAAGTCGCTGCGGGGGAGCCCGTGCCGCTGGCGGACGAAGGCCAGCGCCTGCTCGCCCTGCAGCACCTGGGGGCCGGCGGGCAGGTCGATGCCCGAGTAGGAGTCCTTGACCGCCGTGCAGAGGTTCACCTCGACGCCGCCGACGACCTCCGACAGCTTGAAGAACCCCAGCAGGTCGACCTCGGCGTAGTGGTCGATCGCAAGGCCGGTGAGGCTGCTGATCGTCTTGATCAGCAGCTGGGCCCCGGAGGCCTGGCGCTCGGCGTCGGTGGCGTCGTCGCCGGCGTCCTGGAAGTAGCCGTAGGCGTAGGCGGCGTTGAGCTTGTCCCACCCGTAGCCGGGGATCTTCACGTACGAGTCGCGGGGGAACGAGACGAACGACGCCGTCGACCCGTCCGCGGGCACGTGCACCAGGATCATCGTGTCGGTGTTCGTGCCGTCGTTCGCGGTGGTGTTGAGCGCGGCGAGCTCCGCGTCGGTCGCGCCGATCCGGCTGTCGCTGCCCACCAGCAGCAGGTTCATCGCGTCGCCGAGGCCCTCGTTCCCGCTGTCCGGGATGGCGTCCGTGCGGGTCATGCTCGCATCGGCCACCTGGCCCAGGTACCAGCCCCAGCCGCTGCCGGCGAGGAGGGCGACCGACGCGACGGCGGTCACCAGCCGGCCGGCCGCGACCAGGCCGCGACGGCCCCGACGGGGGCCGTCCTCCGCCCGCTCGATCCGGGCGGCCTTCCTGCGGTCCCGGCGGGACGGCGCACCGGCGCGCGGATCCAGCCGAGGCGGCAGGGGGCGGCTCCCGGAGCGGCCGGCGTTGTCCGTCATGCAGGTCCTCACGTGGGGGTGGGCCGGCTCGCGGAGAGCGTCCGGGAGGGTCGGCTCCCGGCGGCGCAGTCACGGGGACGATACGGTCCGTGACCGGCCGGGCGGCTGACCAACGCGTCGCGTCCTGCTCCGCGCCACCACACGCGTCCACCACGTCACACGAGGAACGCGGCGGCGAGCCACGTGGGGGACCGGTTCCTCCCGGCGACCGCTCAGCCGCCGTCGCGGACGAGGACCGACACCTCGCCGTACTGGGAGGCGAAGGTCCCCACCTCCCGCGCGCCGGTCTCGCCGAGGACCCGCTCGTGCTCGGCGCCCCCGGTGGACACCAGCACCAGATCCACCGGCGCCGTCCCCGGGGCGGCACCCCTGTCGTGGAAGATGTTCGCGAACTCGGGGTCCACGGTGACGGTCCAGCCGTCCGAGACCAGGCCCCGGACCACCCCGGCGCCGACCGGCCACAGCTCGTGCGGCTGCATGTCGAGCCGCACGGTGCGCTCCTCGACGTCGGCGAGCCCTGCCTCGACCAACCGGTAGGCGTCGGTGACCTCGGTGGACTCGGGCAGGTCCGCCACGACGTCGACCAGGGACGCCGCCGCAGCGACGGTGCCGGCCGCGGCGACGACGGTCAGCCCGACCAGCACCGGCCTCCGCTCGCGTCCGACCGCCCGGCGCTCGAGCAGCAGGTGCGCCCAGCCGATGGCGGTGGCCACCGGCAGCACCGAGACCCACACGACCAGGTACCAGTACAGGGTTCCGGTGACGGTCACGGCCGACCCGATCGCGGCCGCCAGCGCGACGAGCGTGACCACCCCCCACCACGTGCCCGGCCGGGAGCTCCACCGCACACCGAGGGCGACCAGCCCGGCCGACGCCAGGACCTGGGCGGTCAGGGCCAGGGCGACCGCGACGGGCAGGCCGTCGACGTCCATCTCCAGCGGCCCGGTGTCCCAGCCGTAGGGGGTCATGGAGATCAGGCGCCCGACGGCGACGACGGCCTCCGCGAGCGTGGGGTTCCCGCCCGGCTCCTCGTGGTGCAGGAAGAAGCTGACCAGCCGGGCGAGGTTCCCCTCCTTCAACGGCCGCGCCGAGACCTGCTCGAGCAGCGGAGGGAGCCACACGGCCACCAGCAGGGCGGCGAGCCCGATCGTCCACCGGCGGGATCGGACCGCATCCGCGGGGTCCGCCGCTCCGCGGCCGCCTCGACGCGCGAGGTACAGAGCTATCCCGCCGGTCGCGGTGACCACCGCGACCAGCGGTGCGGTGCCCACGTGCGCCTGCACCAGCAGGCTGCCGGCGATGAGCATGGCGAACAGCCCCGGCCAGCTGCCCGTGTGGAGCCCGGCCGCGAGGACCAGGAACAGCAGGGTGCCCATGAGCAGGACGTAGGGGCTCCAGGCGTCGACGAACATCTCCGGCGGCATGCGCAGGACGAACAGCAGGACCAGCGCGGCGACGGCGAGGGTGAACGCCGGGCGGCGGGCCCGGCTGGCGGCCACGACCACGGCGGCCGCCAACGCTCCGTTGACCAGCACGTTGGCCGCGATGAGCGCGGCGTCGTCCCCGCCGAGGAGCCGGCTGATCGGTGCCATCAGGTAGAACCAGAGCGGCCCGGGATGGGACCAGCCGTACCGCGAGTAGGGCCCGAGCCAGCGCTCCAGGTGGCTCGCCTCGTGCACCGCCAGGCCGGTCACCGCCTGGTCCCCGCCGTACCTGAACGAGTCCTCGACCCCGGTCGCGGCCCGGACGGCGACGGTCAGGAACGGGAGCGCCACCGCGAGCACCGCCAGCGGCAGCACCCACCGCGGGCGGCCGGTCCGGGTGGAGTCGGGGTGCGGCGCGGAGCTCAGTGGTCCGCCGCCGGGGGCGTACGCGCGATGACCGCGTAGTCCTGGGGCCCGAAGATCACCTCGTTGAGCTTCGCGAACCCCTGGTTCATCGTGGCCGCCAGCTCCCGGGCCCACGCCGGGGCGTCCTCGTGGCCGTCGAGGTCAGCCATGGGGAGGTGGTAGCCCTCGGCCGGGCTGTAGAACTGCAGCCGGACGTCCCGGAAGCCGGCCTTCTCGCACAGGAAGGCGAGCAGGCTCGGGTGTAGCGGGCGCACGTGCGTGGGATCGAGCAGGTACGAGTTCCCCAGGACGATCAGCGACTGGGGATTCGGTGTCTCGCTGATGAACACCGAGTCCGGGGCCAGCTTGACCGCGGAGAGCTCGAGCAGCTCGATCATGTCGTCGAGCTCGAGGTGCTCCAGTACGTGCGTGGTGATGATCGAGCCCACCGAGCCGTCGGGCACCGAGCGCAGCCACTCGCCGGCCAGCTGCTCGTGCACGGTGATCCCGCGTGCCCGGGCCTCGGCCGCCATGCCCGGGTCGGGCTCGATGCCGATGACCTCCAGCCCGCGCTCGGCGAGCATCCCGAGCAGTTCGCCGCGGCCGCAGCCGATGTCCACGACCGGCTGGTGGTCGGCGAGCAGCTCGCCGTAGCGGTCGACCAGGGTGCCGAGGATGACGTCGGGGTCGCCGCGGAAGCGCCGCTCGAAGCCGACGTAGTCGAACAGCGTCGACGACAGGACCTCCCGGTTCGGATCCGCGGGAGGAGGGGCGGGTGTCGACGCCGGCTCGGCAGGGGCGGGCGTGGTCCCGGCACTGCGCAGCCGCCGCTCCAGCGCGTAGACCGACTCCCGCAGCTCGGCGTAGCGGGCGCCGGCGCCGGCGAGGCCCGTGCCGGGGGCCAGCGCCATGCCCAGCTCGTCGAGGGTGACCTGCAGGTGCCGGAGCTCGCCCTTGAGCAGTTCCAGGTTGACGTGGGCGCTGTGCACGGCCTCGTCGCGCTCGCGGGCGCGAGCCGGGTCCAGACCGCCGCGCTCGGAGACCTCGCGCACCTGCCCGAGGGCCGGGTCGGCGTCCAGCGCCTCGGTCACCATCCGGTGCACGCGGGAGCCGACCTCGACCTGGGCGCGCTCGATCACCGGTCGCAGTCCGCGTCGGGCCAGGCGGCCGGCCACCCGCCGTCCGCGGGCGCCCAGCCGTGCGGCGACGCCGTCCCGGCGAGGTCCCGGCTCGGCCGGCGACTCCGCCTCCGCCGTGCTGCGCAGCAGCTCGGCGGCCTCGGGGCTGAGCGGGTCGGGGGTGCTCACGGGTGCTCCTCTCGGTCCGGCAGCCAGCCGGCGGTGACCGCACCGGGAAGCCCGGCGGTGGCCGCACGGGCCCGGCGACGGACGAGGCTCTGCGGTGGGGTGCCCAGGGCGTCCAGCGCCGCGGTCAACCCTGTCACGGGGGTGTGCGGCCGCCGCTCGATGCCGAGGCGGCGGCACAGCTCGGCAGCCACCGCCGCGGGACGGCGGGAGCGGACCGCCTGCCAGCCCCGCCGTGCCAGGACGGCGGCGCGCGTGTCGTCGGCGGCCAGCTCGGCGGCGAGGCAGCGCCGGCTCGCCGGATCGTCTCCGACGAGCACCTCCTCGTCCGGGACGAGCGCCAGCAGGCGGGCCGTGGCAGGGTCCGTCACGGCCGGTGCTGCCCAGGTGAGCGCCGTCCAGAGCTCCTCGCCGGTGGCGACGACGGCCGACGACAGCGCGGCCAGCGTGGGCCACAGCTCCGCTGGTGCCGCCACGGACTGCTCGCCGGGCGGACCCCAGGAGACGCCGTCGGGGCCGGCCACGCCGACGAGCCGCTCGGGCAGCCCGCGTAGCCGGCGGAACCCGGCCCGGGTGAACGGCAGGACCGGCCGGGCGTTTTCGTGCCACTCGCGGAGGGAGACCCGCAGCTCGCCGCCGCGGACGTCCCCGGACTCCTCGTCCGCGAGCACCGGCACCTCGTCCGGCCCGCCCGGTTCGGCTCCGGTGATCCGCCAGACCGCGTAGGGGGTCGCCGGGCGGCGGGGGAGTGCGTCGCTGCAGTACAGGTGGGCGCGGGTGTTCTCCGGCAGCGGCTCGCGCTCGGACGCGGCGACCGGTTGCACGCCCGGTGGCAGGGCGGCGAGCACCGCGGCGAGCCCGGCGGGGACGTCCCGGCCGACGTGGACGGCCAGGCGGGGCGGTGTGCTCACGTGTCCGTGAGCCGGGCGACGACGTCGGCCCACGACAGGCGCGCGACCCGCTCGCGGCCCGCCTCGCCCATCCGCCGCGCCAGGTCCCGGTCCTCGGCCAGCGTGCGGAGCGCCGCGGCGAGGCCGGCCGGGGTCCCGTCGCACACCAGCCCGGTGACGCCGTCCTCCACCCAGTCCAGCACCGCTCCGGAGTCGGCGGCGCAGACGACCGGCTTGCCCGCGTAGAAGGCCTGCAGCGTCGTGTAGCCGTAGTCCTCGTCCTCCGGCACGTACACGACCGCCAGCGCGCCGGCGTACAGCTCGACGAGCTCCGCGTCGGGTACGAAGCCGGGCAGCTCGACCCGTCCGGTCAGCCCGGCGTCCCGCACCCGCCCGCGGGTCTCCTCGAGGAGCTCGCCGCGGCCGGCCATCACCGCGCGCAGGGGTGCGGGGACCTCGGCCATCGCGTCGACGAGGAGGTGCGGGCGCTTGTTGGCCTCCTGCCGCTGCACGGAGAGGACGTAGTCGCCGAACTCGCCGGGGTGCAGCTCGTCGTGCAGCGGCGGCGGATGGGCCAGCGGTGTGCTGTCCAGGCCGTTGAAGCGGGCCAGCCGCTCGCTGACCACCCGGGAGTTGCTGAACACGCGGCGGGCCTCGGACAGCGCGGCGACGTCCCACTCCGTCATCAGCCGCTGCTCCTCGAGGCTGACGTCGTCCAGGGCGAAGTCCGACCAGGTCGCGCCGGCCTCGAAGCCGTCGTAGGCGCCGCGGTGCTGGTGCAGCAGCCACACCACCTTGTTGGGGTGCTGGACGAAGTACGACGGGAAGTTGGTGGCGATGACCAGGTCGGCGTCGATCGGGACCATGCGCCAGGCGAGCGGGGAGTCGAAGAGCCGGCCCTTCTCCCAGGCCACCGGCAGGCGGACCAGGTCCACCCGGTGCCCGGCGTCCTCCAGGGCGGCGACCAGGTTCTCCTGGTGCTGCTCGGCGCCGCCCCGGACGAAGGGCTTCTGCGCGCCGCACACCACGATGTCCACGTGCCCGCCTCCCGTGCCGTCCTGGGGCGCCCCCCGATCCTCGTCCGGAACCCTAACCGCTGGGCCGCGTGACCGACGGGACGGACGTGGGCGGTGAGCGCCCTGGGGTGTGGCGCATCACGCAGCCGTGCGGCACACCCCCTTCGGCGCCGCGGCGCGGAGCGGACCGGTCCGTACGATCGCTGCCATGCCAGAACAGCTCGGGGGTGTCACCGCCCCGGCGGTGACCACGCGGACCATCGGACCCGCCGCGGGAGCCGGTGAGACGTCCCTCGAGGACCTCCCGATGGAACGGGTCAACCAGCCGGTCTCCTTCTGGCGGGGCTTCTGGCCGACCGTCCGCGACGTGTGGGCCTACCGGGAGCTGCTCGGCCAGCTCATCCGCAAGGAACTGAAGGTCAAGTACAAGGACAGCGTCCTGGGGTTCGTGTGGACCCTGCTGCGACCGCTGCTCTACCTGCTGGTCTACGCGGTGGCGATCGGCGTCTTCCTCGGCTCCGGACGCGTCATCCCGCAGTTCGGCATCTACCTGTTCACCGGGTTGCTGGCCTGGACGCTGTTCACCGACATCATCGGCGGCTGCACCAGCTCGATCGTCGGCAACGCCGGCCTGGTGAAGAAGGTGTACTTCCCACGCGAGCTGTTCCCGCTGTCGGTCGTCGGCGCGGCCCTGGTGAACGGGCTGCTGCAGGCGGTCATCCTGGTCGTCGCCTACGTCGCGACCTGGAGCTTCCCCTCGGTCGAGAACCTCGGGCTGGTGCCGCTGGCGCTGCTCGCCCTGGTGCTGTTCGCCGTGGGGCTCGGCCTGCTGCTCGCCGCGAGCAACGTCTTCCTCCGCGACGTGACCCACCTGGTCGAGGTCGGCCTGCTGCTGTGGTTCTGGATGACGCCGATCGTCTACGACTGGACCAAGGTCCGCACCACGCTGACGGAGAACAACGACCTGGGCTGGCTGTTCCAGGTCTACCTGGCCAACCCGATGGCCAACGTCGTCCTGGCCTTCCAGCGGGCCCTCTGGCCGGGTGGCCAGACCGAGGCCGGCGCCGCCTTCTACTACGACGGGAACCTGTACCTGCGCCTCGGCGTCCTGATCGCGTTCGGGCTCGTCTTCGTCTGGTTCGCCCAGCGGGTCTTCGCCAGGTCCCAGGGCAACTTCGCCCAGGAGCTGTGACCCCATGACCGACGTCATCCGCGTCCGCGACGTGAGCAAGCAGTTCGCCCTCCGCAAGGACAAGTCGCTCAAGGAACGGCTGGTCAACGCCCGCCGCTCGCGCGAGAACGCCGAGTCCTTCTGGGCGCTGCGGGACATCGACCTGACCTTCGCCGCGGGCAGCACCACCGGCCTGATCGGTCACAACGGCTCGGGCAAGAGCACGCTGCTGAAGATCATCGGCGGCATCCTCACGCCGACCACCGGCTACGTCGAGCGCCGCGGCCGGCTGGCCGCTCTGCTGGAGCTCGGCGCCGGGTTCCACGGCGACCTGACCGGCCGGGAGAACGTCTACCTCAACGCCGCGATCCTCGGGCTCACCCGCAAGCAGACCGACCAGTACTTCGACGAGATCGTCGACTTCTCCGGCATCGAGAGCTTCATCGACACCCAGGTGAAGTTCTACTCCAGCGGTATGTACGTGCGGCTGGCGTTCGCCGTCGCCGTGCACGTCGATCCGGAGATCCTGCTGGTCGACGAGGTCCTCTCGGTGGGCGACGAGCCGTTCCAGCGCAAGTGCCTGGACCGCATCCGGCGCTTCCAGCGCGAGGGCCGGACCATCGTGTTCGTCAGCCACGGGCTGGACCAGGTGCGCCAGTTGTGCGACCGCGCCGTGCTGCTCGACCACGGCCGGCAGCTGGTGGACGGCACCCCCACCGAGGCCGTCCGCGCCTTCCGCGACCTCAACCAGGCCGCCGAGGAGGCCGAGGAGCAGAAGAACGTGGACACCGCCGCCGAGGGCAACCGGCGGGTGACGATCTCCGACGTGTCGGTCGCCGACGCCGACGGGCGCCCGGTGCGCACGCTGCCGTCCGGCGCCGGGCTGCAGGTGCGGTTCCGGGTCGACCCCGGCCGCGCGCTGGACGACTGGATCGTCGGCGTCGCCATCGAGGACAGCGGCGGCCAGGTGGTGTGGGGCTCCAACAGCGACCTGCAGGGCGTCGTGCTGCCCGAGCTGACCGGGGAGCGCCAGGACGTCACTGTCCACTTCCCGGAGATGCCGCTCGCCGAGGGCGTCTACCAGGTCAGCATCGCCGTCGCCTCGACCGGCAACCGCACCGTCTACCACCGGGTCAACCGGCTGGCCACGTTCCGCGTCGTGACCGACGTCGTCGAGGACGGGACGGTGCACCTGCGGCCGGGGTACCAGCTCGCGGGCCAGGACGTCCTGCGTGGTGGAGTTCCGCTGGAGACGGCTGCCGGTGAGCGCTGACGTGTGCGCCGCGGCAGGACACCGACAGAGGGAGACACGATGAGCTCGATCGAGCCGTCCGACCGCCGCGGCCGGATCGCCGTCGTGCCCGCCCGGTACGGCGAGGGGATGGTCGGCGGGGCGGAGATCGTGCTGGCCGAGATGGGCCGCCGGCTGAGCGCCCGCGGCTGGGACGTCGAGGTGCTGACCACGGCCGCGCTGGACCACTTCGGCTGGGAGAACGTGCTGCCGACGGGGGAGTCGGTCGAGGGCGGACTGAACGTCCGGCGGTTCCCCGCGGTGTTCGACGACGACCCGGAGCGCGGATGGCTCAACCACGCCGTCGCCACCGGTCAGCCCCTGGGGCTGGTCGAGCAGCAGCGGTGGATGAACGCGAACATGCGCTCGCCGGAGATGTACCACCACCTGCTCGACCACGGGGACGACTACCGGGCGCTGATCTACGGGCCCTACGTCTTCTGGCCCGCCTACGCCGGCAGCCAGCTGCTGCCGGAGAAGAGCGTCCTGTGGACCTGCCTGCACGACGAGCCGGCCGCCTACCTGGAGGTCTTCCAGCCGGTGTTCTCCGGCATCGCCGGCATGTACTTCCAGACCGAGCCGGAGCACGAGCTCGCCCACCGGGTCGCGCCCAAGCTCGCGCCGCACGACGTCGTCGGCTGCGGCGTGGAGGTCCCCGAGGGGTACGACCCGCAGGGGTTCCGGGAGCGCTACGACCTGCCGGAGCGGTTCGTCCTGTACGCCGGGCGCCGTGAAGGCGCCAAGGGCTGGGAGGACATGCTCGCCGCGTTCGGCCGGGCGGTCGAGGGCGGGTTGCCGCTGTCGCTGGTCACCTTCGGCTCGGGCGAGGTGAACCCGCCGCCGTCGCTCGAGGGGCGCGTGTTCGACCTGGGCTTCCTCCCCGACGCCGAGCGCGACAACGCCTTCGCCGCCGCGGAGGCCTACATCCAGTCCAGCCGGTACGAGGCGTTCTCGCGCACGGTCATGGAGGCCTGGCTGGCCGGGACCCCGGTCATCGCCAACGGTGGCAGCGACGTCGTCCGGTGGCACTGCGAGCGCTCCGGCGCCGGGCTGGTGTACGACGACGAGGCCGAGTTCGTGGAGTGCCTGCGCCTGGTCGCCGAGGCGCCGGACGTCGCGCGCCGGCTCGCGAAGGGCGGCCGCGACTACGTGCTGGAGAGCTACACGTGGGATCGCGTCCTGGACGGGGTCGAGAAGGGGCTGACGACGTGGACGACGGCGTGACCACCGACCGCCGCGAGCGGGTGCTGATGATCTCCCCGTACCCCCCGGTCCGGGACGGGATCGCCTCCTACGCGCTGCAGACGGTGCGGGCCCTGCGCCGCGAGGGCCTGGACGTCGAGGTGCTCTCGCCGGGGCCGAGCGCCGCGCACCACCACCTGGACCTGCGCGGGCCCCGAGGTGCCCTGGCCCTGGCCAAGCGGATCCGCGACTACGACCGGGTGATCGTCCAGTTCCACCCGGACTTCTTCTACCCGGATCCGGGTGACCCGCGGTCCCGGATGGCCGAGAGCCTGGCGCTCGCGCTGCCGTTCGCCCTGGCCCGGCGGCTGGAGGTCGTCGTCCACGAGATCGACGGGCGGCACGGGAACCCGCGCCGGCCCGACGGCCTGGCCGCCCGGCGGCTGTGGCGGCTGCCGGAGTCGATCAAGGTGCACACGGAGTCCGAGCGGACGGCGTTCGTCGCGGACTTCGGCGTCGACCCGGCGCGCGTGCAGCTGATCTCGCACGGCGCGGACTTCCGCCCGCACACCCAGCTGGACCGCGAGCAGGCCCGCGCGTCGCTCGGGATCGAGCCGGACGCCTTCGTCTTCCTGGCGATCGGCTTCATCCAGCCGTCGAAGGGGTTCGACCGGGCGATCCGGGCATTCCACGGCCTGGCCTCCGGCGGGGCCCGGCTCGACGTGGTCGGCTCGGTGCGCACCGACGACCCGGACATGCGCCGCCACCACGCCGACCTCGTCGACCTCGCCGACACGGTGGAGGGGGCCACGCTGCACTCCGGCTACGTCAGCGACGAGCTGTTCGACCGCTGGATCGTCGCGTCCGACGTCGTCGTGCTGCCCTACCGCAACATCTGGTCCTCCGGGGTGATGGAGCGCGCCGCGCTGTTCGACCGGCCGGTGATCGCCACCCGCGTGGGCGGGCTGGCCGAGCAGGCGGCGGCCCGGTCCGACGTCCGGCTCGTCGACGACGACGTCGAGCTGCGGGCGGCGATGATCGAGCGTCTTCCCGCGGGGAACCTCCCCACGACGGCGAGCTGGGCGGAGGAGCTGCCGCCCGAGGGCGAGGATCTGCGCGCCGGGCTCCAGGAGCGCGTGCGGCAGCGGGCGTCCAGCCGCCCGTCGCTCACCGGGCTGGCGCCCGCGGGGGAGCGCACGGCCGGCGCGGCCGTCGTGGCCGAGGCGGGACGTCGGTCGGCACCGCTGCGCCGGCTGCCGCACATCGGCCCGCCGGACACCAACCACGGGCGCCGCTCGGTGCGGCTGGTCAAGCGGATGCTCCGCAAGGCGACCGCCTTCGAGATCGATCCGATCGTGCAGCGGCTCAACGAGCTGCAGGCCGCCACCGTCACCGCTCTCGAACTGGAGGCGCGCGCGGCAGCCGAGGCGAGGCAGGCCGACGGGAAGGGCGCCGGGGCGAAGCAGCCGGGGGCCACGGGGGCCGAGCCGACGGCGGCCGGCAGCTAGCGGACCTCAGTCCTCGGCGAGGGCCGCGACGTCGGCGGCCACCATCGCCGCCACGATCTCGCGGAACTCCACCGTGGGAGCCCAGCCGAGCCGGGTCCGCAGCTTGGTCGAGTCGCCGACGAGCACGTCGGCCTCCGCGGGACGCACCAGGGCGGCGTCGGAGACCACGTACCGCTGCCAGTCGGTGATGCCGACCTCGCCGAACGCGATCTCGACGAGGTCGAAGAGGCTGTGCGCCCGGCCGGTGGCGACGACGTAGTCGTCCGGGGCCTCGGCGGTCGCGGCGAGCACCATCGCGCGGGTGTAGTCCGGCGCCCACCCCCAGTCGCGGTGCACCGCCAGGTTGCCGAGGGTGAGCCGGTCGGCCCGGCCCGCGGCGATGGCGGCGACGCCGGCGGTGATCTTGCGCGTCACGAAGCGGACGGGCCGCCGGGGCGACTCGTGGTTGAACAGCACCAGGGAGCTGGCGTGCAGGCCGCGTTGCCGGTACATCCCGACCGCCTGGTGCCCCAGGGCCTTGGCGGCGCCGTAGGGGTTGACCGGGTCGACCGGGCAGCTCTCGTCGATCGGCGTCCGGCCGCAGCCGGCGAACACCTCGGCGCTGGACGCCTGCACGAACCTGGTCGGCGCCGCGCCGCGCTCGCTGCGCCGGAACAGGTGCTCGAGCAGCCCGAGGACCGGCCGGGCGTTGACGTCGAGCGTCCCGACCGGGTCCTCCCAGGACGCGGCGACGCTGGACATCCCGCCCAGGTTGAACAGCAGGTCGGGCGCCACCTCGTCCACCAGCGCGGTCAGCGCGTCGAGGTCGCGGAGGTCGGCCTCGTGGACGACGAGCGCGTCACCGAGCGCGCGCAGGTGCTCGGGGATGCCGTCCGGGTCGTGGGCGGGGGAGACGACGCCGTGGACGGTGTGCCCGTCCGCGGCCAGCTGCTCGGCGAGGTACCCGCCGTCCTGGCCGGTCAGGCCGGTGATCAGCGCGGTGGCCACGTCAGCCGGCCAGACCGCGCTGCTCCGCCAGGTCGGCGTCCACCATCATCGTGACCAGCTGCTCGAAGCCGACCTTCGGCTTCCAGCCCAGCACCGTCCGGGCCTTGGCGGCGTCGCCGACCAGGAGGTCGACCTCGGCGGGCCGCATGAACGCCGGGTTCTGCCGCACGTAGGGCGACCAGTCGTGCACGCCGACGTGCCCGAACGCGACGTCGAGGAACTCCCGAATGGAGTGCGTCTCGCCGGTGGCGACGACGTAGTCGTCGGCCTGCTCCTGCTGGAGCATCAGCCACATCGCCTCGACGTAGTCGCCGGCGAACCCCCAGTCGCGGCGGGCGTCCAGGTTGCCCAGCTCCACGACGTCCTGCAGGCCCAGGTGGATGCGCGCGACCGCGCGGGTGATCTTGCGGGTGACGAACTCCGGACCGCGGCGCGGGGACTCGTGGTTGAACAGGATCCCCGACGAGGCGTGCATCCCGTAGGACTCGCGGAAGTTGATCGTCATGTAGTGGCCGTACACCTTGGCCACGCCGTAGGGCGAGCGCGGCCAGAGCAGGGTCGCCTCGGACTGCGGGACCTGCTGCACCTTGCCGAACATCTCCGAGCTCGACGCCTGGTAGAAGCGCACCCGGGAGGGGTCGTCACCGCAGAACAGCCGGGTGGCCTCGAGCATGTTGAGCACGCCCATGCCGGTGACCTCGGAGGTGAGGTGGGCGTTCTCCCAGGAGTAGGCGACGAAGGAGATCGCGCCGAGGTTGTAGATCTCGTCCGGCTGCGCGGTGTGCAGCGCGCGCAGCAGGCTGGGCAGGTCGGTCAGGTCGCCGAAGAGCAGCTTCAGGCCGGGGATGCGCGCGACGGTGTCGACCTTGGGGTTGTTCTGCCCGCGGACCAGGCCGTAGACCTCGTAGCCCTTGGCGAGCAGGAACTCGCTCAGGTAGAGCCCGTCCTGGCCGGTGACGCCGGTGATCAAGGCCGTCGGCATGTGTGCTCCTCGTCGCGATCGTTCCGCAGCGGTCAGCCGCGGCATGCAGAGGTTAGCCACGCGGCGGGCTCCGCCCCGGCGCACCGCCGGCGATGTCACCCGCCTGAGCGGGCCCCGTCGTAGGCGGCACGGATCTGGCCGGCGAACCGCGCCCAGGTGAAGGTCGAGGCGTGCAGCCGGCGGGCCGACTGCGCCGGCTCGTCGTCCTCGCGGGGCAGCCGGCCGATCGCCTCGGCGAGCGCGTCGACGTCGCCGACCGGCACGTAGCGGCCGTGCTCGGCGAGCACCTCGTGCATGACCGGCAGGTCGCTCACCACCACGGGGCGGCCGCAGGCCAGCGCCTCCAGCGGGGGCAGGCCGAAACCCTCGTAGAGCGAGGGGAACGCCAGCCCCCGGCTGCCCGCGACCACCTGCCGGAGCTCGTCGTCGCCCAGGAAGCCGGTGAGGTGGACCTTGCCGGCCGGCAGTCGGCTCAGGTCCAGTGCCGCGCCCCACCCCTGCGGTCCGACCAGCACGAGGGAGGGCGCCTCGGGATCGCTGCGGAGCAGCCGGTCGAAGGCGTCGACCAGCGTCTGGAGCCCCTTGCGCGGCTCGAGGGTGCCGACGGCGACCACGTAGTCGGCGGGCAGGCCGCGGGCGGCGAGCCATGCCTGGTCGGGACGGCGGGTGTCGAGCCAGCCGGGAGAGACGCCGAGCGGGGTGGCGACGACCCGCGCCGGGTCGGTGCCGTACTCGGCGGTGATCTCGTCGGCGACGGCCTGGCTGGGCGTGAGGACGACGGCGGCCCGCCCGATGCTGCGCGGCACCAGTTCGCGGTAGGCCAGCGAGGCGGCGTCCACGGCGCCGCGGGTGCGCAGGAAGGAGAGGTCGTGGACCGTGACGACGCCGGTGGCGCGCCCCACGGGCGGCAGCACGAAGTTGGTGGCGTGGAAGAGGTCGACCCGGCCCGAGGACCAGGAGACGGGCGGGAACTCGACGGTGCTCCACAACCGGCGCAGCACGCGGGCCGGCAGGCGGCGGGCCCGGACCTCCACGGACGGAGGGACGGCGGCGCGCAGCGCGTCGACGCCCCGGAAGGTGAAGGCGGTGGCCACGACGTCATCGCCACCGCCTGCGGCCAGCCCGCGCAGGAGCTCCTCGGTGTACCGGGCCACTCCGGTGCGGGGGCCGAGCAGCGGGGTGGCGTCCAGTCCGATTCGCACGCACGGCATCGTCCCGCAGGGGCACCGCACGCCCGGGACCTAGGGTCGGGTCGTGCGGGTCGGAGTGGTCGTGGAGCAGGTGCTGGCCCGCGTGCCCGGCGGCACGGGCCGGTACGCCTACGAGGTCGCCGCCGCGCTGGCGGCGACCGCCGGTGACGGGGACGCGGTCGAGGGCTGGACGGCCTGGCACCGGGACACCGCGGCCGCCCGGGTGCCCGGGGTGAGGGGGCCGCACCGGCTCCCGCTGCCGCGCCGGGCGCTGACCGCAGCCTGGGAGCGCTCCGCGCTGCCGCGACCGACGCAGGTCGACCTGGTGCACGCCCCGACGCTGCTCGCGCCGCTGGGCGGCCGGCTGCCGGTCGTGGTGACGGTGCACGACGCGGTGCCGTGGACTCACCCCGAGACGCTCACCCCGCGCGGCGTGCGCTGGCACCGCCGCATGGCGGAGCGGGCCGCGGCCTCGGCGGCCGCCGTCGTCGTCCCCACCGACGCGGTCGCCCGCGCCCTCGCGCGGCACCTCGACCTGCGCTGCCCCGTGGTCGTCGTGGGGGAGGGGGTGTCGGACCGGCTCGCCCTGCCTGCGGACGCTGCCCAGCGGCTCGCAAGGCTCGGCGCGGTCCCGGGCAGCTATCTGATGACGACGGCGACGCTCGAGCCGCGGAAGGGCCTCGACGTGCTGGTCCGGGCGCTGGGCCGCCCCGGCGCCCCCGATCTGCCGCTGCTGGTGGCCGGCCAGCCGGGCTGGGGTGGCGTGGACCTGAGCCGCGTGGCGGCCGACGCCGGGCTCGCGGCCGACCGGGTGCGAGCGCTGGGGCGGGTCCCCGACGCGGACCTGGCCGCGCTGCTGCATGGCGCGGCGGCGGTGGTGGTGCCGAGCAGGGCCGAGGGGTTCGGGCTGCCCGTCCTGGAGGGCATGGCCGCGGGGGTGCCGGTGGTCACCTCCGACGACCCGGCGCTGGTGGAGGTGGGTGGCGGCGCGACGGCGGTGGTGCCGGTCGGCGACGCCGACGCGCTGGCGGGCGCCCTCGCGCGCGTGCTGGTCGAGGAGGACCTGCGCGCCGACCTCGTGCGGCGGGGGCAAGAGCGTGCCCGGGACTTCTCCTGGGCCGGCGCGGCCGAGCGACTGTGGGACCTCTACGGCGAGGTGCGCAGGTAGCGCGGTTCAGGCGCCGACCGCGGGCTCGGCTGCGCGGGCACGGCGGGCCGCCACGACCCGGCGGCCCAGCGCAATCCCGGGCTTCTCGATGAACCGGTAGGTGAGCATCGCCCCGACGACGGTGACGGCCATCATCGCGGAGAAGCGGACCCAGGGCCCACCGGGCACCTGCGGGAACAGGAGCAGCACCAGGGCGTGCAGCAGGTAGACCGAGTAGCTGATCGTGCCGAGGTACACCAGCAGCCGGGGCCAGCGGTAGGACCTCAGCAGCAGCGCCGCGCCGAACACCAGGTACGCCCCGAGGAAGGTGAGGGTTTCGGTCCACCACTGGGGCGTGACACCGCTGAGCGGTTCGGGGTGCCCGACGTGCCAGGTGTACTGGGCGAGCGCGATGACAGCCAGCGCCAGGCCGAAGACCGTCGCCGCGGTCCGGCCGCTCGTCTGGCCGGCCGTCCAGCGGTAGAGCACGGTGCCGACGAACATCGAGCCCAGCACGAGCAGCGAGAAGTACAGGCCGTGCGGGCGGTTGGACATCGCGAGGACGACGACCGCGCCCATGGCCACCAGCGCCACCTGCCGGTCCAGGCCGCGGACCCGGCCCGCCACCACGAGGAGCAGCAGCAGGCCGGCGGCCGGGAAGGCCCACCAGTGGTCCGGCTGCCGCTGGACCATGAAGAGCGTTGTCGTGCCGCCCAGACCCAGCGCCGCCACGAGCAGGACCACCGACGTGGTGGCCGAACTGCGGTGCACGCCGAGCAGGAACAGGACCGACACCAGCAGGTAGAAGACCAGCTCGTACCCGAGCGTCCAGGACGCACCGATGACCAGCGGCCGGGAGGTGAAGACCTGGAGCATCGTGAGGTTGAGCAGGGAGTCCTCCCACACCCGGTAGCCGTCCGGCGGCGAGTACCGGGCGCTGAGACCCCACGCCGCGAACACGACGGCGAGAATTGCGAGGTAGAGCGGCCACAACCTGAAGAACCGGCCGATCCAGAACTCGACGAGGTCGTTCCGCCGCTCCAGGGACGCCGGGATGATGAACCCGCTGCAGAGGAAGAAGACGAGGACGCCGAAGCTGCCGGGCCGGAACCAGTGGTGCGACCACCCGAGCAGTTCCACCCACTGCGTCTCGCCCAGGTGTTGCACGGCCACGACGAGCGCCGCGATACCGCGCAGGGCGTCGAGGAACTCCAGCCGGCCCTGCCGGGTGACGGCTGCCTCGCGCGACGGAGCTGTCGGGGCGGCCGGAGCGGCGGCGTCCTCGAGCGCGGCGGCCGTGCCCACGTCGCTGGGGGAGTGCGGCGGCATGCGAGAGAGGTCCTCCGACGTGGGCGGCCCGCGGCGGTCGACGGCGAGCCCCCGGAGAGCGATCGCTCCCCATGGTGGCACAGCCGCTGTGTCGCCCGAGCGCTCCGGCGGCGGCGTTACGCTCGCCCGGTCGTCCACGGCCTGCGCCGCGCAGCCCCGGCGCAGGAGAGGTGACGCATGCCCGAGACCCCGCTCCGCGTCCTCGTCGACGCCACCGCGGTGCCGGCCGACCGGGGCGGTGTCGGCCGGTACGTCGACCAGCTGCTGCCCGAGCTCGCCCGCCTCGAGGTCGACCTCGCCGTCGTCTGCCAGGGCCGTGACGGCGACTTCTACAGAGAGCTGCTCCCCGGCGCCCGCATCGAGATCGCGCCGGAGGCGATCGGACGGCGGCCGGTCCGCCTGGCGTGGGAGCAGGTCGGGCTGCCACGCCTGGCCCGGACCGTCGGCGCCGACGTCCTCCACTGCCCGCACTACACGATGCCGCTGGCCGCGGGCGTGCCGGTCGTGACGACCCTCCACGACGCGACGTTCTTCACCCACCCCGAGGTGCACCAGCCGGTGAAGCGTGCCTTCTTCCGCGGCTGGACGACGGCGTCGCTGCGCCGGGCGGCCCGCTGCGTGGTCCCGTCGCAGGCCACCTTGGACGAGCTGGCCCGCGTGACGCGGGGCGTGCACGGCCAGGTCGCGGTCGCCCACCACGGCGTGGACGCGGCCCGCTTCCACGTGCCCTCGGCTGACGAGGTCGCGGCCGCCCGGCGTCACCTCGGGCTGTGGGCCGGGCGCTACGTCGGCTTCCTCGGCACGATCGAGCCGCGCAAGAACGTGCCGGCCCTCATCGAGGGCTGGCAGCGCGCGGTCACCGACCTGCCCGATCCGCCGGCGCTGGTGCTCGCCGGCGGCCGCGGCTGGGACGACCGCGTGGACGACGTCCTCGCCCGGGTGCCGGGCCACCTCGAGGTGCTGCGCCCCGGCTACCTGCCGCTGGACCTGCTCGCCGGGTTCCTCGGCGGCGCGGAGGTGCTCGCCTACCCGAGCCTGGCCGAGGGCTTCGGGCTCCCGGTGCTCGAGGCCATGGCCTGCGGCGCGCCCGTGCTCACCACCCGGTCGCTGGCGCTGCCCGAGGTGGGTGGCGACGCCGTCGCGTACACCGAGCCGGACGCGGCGTCGATCGCCGCCCGGCTGGGCGAGCTGCTCGGCGACCCCGCGGAGCGGGCGCGGCTGTCCGCCGCCGCGGTGGCGCGGGCCGCCGGCTTCACCTGGCGGTCGTGCGCCGAGCAGCACCTGAACGTCTACGCCGCCGCGGCCGGGGGAGCGGGCCGGGGACCCGTCGCGCCCGACGTAGGGTGACCCGCGTGGGAAGCGCCTCGGCCGACGCGCCGCTCCGGGTGGTCGTCGTGACCTTCTCCCCGGGACGGACGCTCGACGGCTTCCTCGACTCCCTCGCCCTGGCCACGAGCCGGCCCTACGAGGTGGTCCTCGCCGACAACGGCTCCACCGACGGCGTCCCCGAGCGCGCCGCGCGGGAGCGTCCCGAGGTCACGCTGCTGCGCACCGGCGGCAACATCGGCTACGGGGCGGCGGCGAACGCGGGCCTCGCTGGGCTCTCCTCCGGATACGCGATCATCGCCAACCCCGACGTCCGCTTCGAGCCGGGCGCCGTGGACGAGCTGATCGAGGCGGCCGGCCGCTGGCCGCGTGCGGCCACCCTCGGCCCGGCGATCCGCACGCCCGAGGGGGCGATCTACCCCTCCGCGCGCGAGCTGCCGTCGCTGTCGACGGGCATCGGGCACGCGGCGCTCGGCTGGGTCTGGCCGACCAACCCGTGGACGGCCCGCTACCGGCGTGAGCGGGACGAGCTCGCGGAGCGACCGGCCGGCTGGCTGTCGGGCAGCTGCCTGCTCGTCGACCTGGAGGCATATGCCTCGGTGGGCGGGTTCGACCCGGGCTACTTCATGTACTTCGAGGACGTCGACCTCGCCCGCCGGCTGGGCCAGGCCGGCTGGCTGCACGTCTACGTCCCGACGGCGGTGGTCACCCACGAGGGCGGGCACGCCACGCGTCGCTCGGCCCGGCGGATGCAGCGGGTGCACCACACCAGTGCCCTGCGCTACCTGTCGGCCGACTGGCCCCGCCGCCGGCACGCGCCGCTGCGGGGAGCGCTGCGCGCGGGGCTGGGCGCCCGGATGCTGCTGTCCTACGCCAGCCGGAAGGTCGACGAGGGCGCTCAGCCGCAGCAGACGGTGGAGCAGCTGCCGCTCGACCACCCGGACCACCCCGCTCCCGCCCAGGCCGACCGGACGACCGAGAGGGACGACTGATGCGACACGCGGTGATCATGGCCGGCGGCTCGGGTACGCGGTTGTGGCCGCTGTCCCGGGCCGGGCGCCCCAAGCAGCTCCTCGACGTCGTGGCCGACGACGACGGCGGCGTGCACAGCCTGCTGGCCGAGGCGTTCACCCGGCTCGAGGCGGTGCTGCCCGCCGAGCGGATCTGGGTCTGCACCGCCGCGCGCTACGCCGACATGGTGAGGGCGGCGCTGCCGCGGCTGCGGGCCGACCGGCTGGTCCTCGAGCCGACCGCGCGCGACACCGCCAACGCCGTCGGGCTCACCGCCGCCCTGGTGGCCGACGTCGATCCGGACGCCGAGCTCGCCGTCGTGAGCGCCGACCACGTCATCCGGCCGGTGGACCGCTTCGCCGCCGCGCTCACCACCGCCTACGACCTGCTCGCCGTGCGCCCCCGCGCGCTGGTCACCCTCGGGGTCACCCCGACCTCGCCGGCGACCGGGTTCGGCTACGTGCAGAAGGGCGCGCCGACCGAAATCGCCGGCGCGGCCGAGGCGGCGTCGTTCCGCGAGAAGCCCGACCGGGAGACCGCGGAGGCATACCTGGCGTCGGGGGAGTACGTCTGGAACTCCGGCATGTTCGTGTGGCGGGCGCAGACGGTGCTCGACGCGCTGGCCGACCACCTGCCGGAGTCGGCGAAGGGCCTGGCCCGCATCGTCGCCGCGCCGGCCGGCCCCGAGCGCGACGCCGTCCTCGCCGAGGTGTTCCCGACGCTGCCGAAGATCAGCGTCGACTACGCAGTCCTGGAGCCCGCGGCCGCCGAGCCCGGTCGGGTCGCCGTCGTCGACCTCGACGTCGAGTGGCTCGACATCGGCTCGTGGCCGGCGCTGGCGCACACGCTGGACAGCGACGATGACGGCAACGCCGCCCGCGGGCTGCGGGTGCTGCTCGACAGCTCCGGCAACGTGGTGCTCTCCGACGACCCGGACCACCTGGTCGCGCTGCTCGGCGTTCGCGACAGCGTGGTGGTGCACACCGCCGACGTGACGATGGTCTGCCCGGTGTCCGAGGCGGAGCGGGTCAAGCAGCTGCTCGCCGAGGTCGAGGCCCGGCACGGCGACCGGTTCAGCTGACCCCGGGCACGCCCGGGGCGCCGCGCCGTGTCCGGAGTCATCGGGAGGTCCCCGCAGCGGCCCGGAGAATCGCGGAAGATGGTCGTCGTGTCCTCGCTCCGTGACCGGCGTCGGTCCGACGCCGCTCCGGAGTCGGGCGGGGGCCGTCTCCCGGCGCGGGTGCGGGCCGCCGGCGCCGCGGTCGTCTTCGCCGTCACGACCGCGGTCGTGCTGGCCCAGCTCTTCGCCAGCGGCACCGTCGGCCTGGCCGACAACGGCGACGGCGAGCGGCTCGTGTGCCGCCTCGGCCTCGAGGTCGGCCCGGACTCGCGGAAGGAGAGCTTCGAGGGCGACTACGTGGCGTCCGAGCCGTGCACCGGCGACAACTGGGAGTACCACACCTCCTGGCGTCCGCTGCTCCGGTTCGCGTACTGGCTCTCCCGGCTCGTCACGGGCAGCGACGGTTTCGACATGGCCGTCCTGGCGGTCCTCGGGGCGGTCCTGCTCGGGCTCGGTGCCGCGGCGTTCTTCCTCGCCCTGCCCGGCAGCGCCGGGGCGCGCTGGCCGCTCGTCGCGCTGGTGGTCGTCGCGGCCAGCGACATCGGGTTCGTCACCTACCTGAACTCCGGCTATACCGACCAGGCCGGCTTCATCGGACTGCTGTGGGTGTGCGCTGGGGTCGTGGGTCTGGTCGTCCACCGGACCTGGCCGTGGCTGCTGGTGGCCGCGGTGGCGATCGCGTTCACGGCCACGGCCAAGACCGCGCTGCTGACCGCCGTCCCGGCGGTCGCCCTCGCGCTCCTCGTCGGCCGGCCTGCCTGGCGACGCCCCGCGGCGCCTCGCCGCTGGGCGGTTCCCCACCTCGGCCTCGCCATGGTGGCCGTGGTGCTGCTCACGGGAGTACTCGGCGCCTCCGTCGCGCGCAGCCAGGGCGAGGGGTTCAGCAACGGCAACAAGTTCAACGTGCTCTTCTACACGCTGCTCGCGGAGTCCGACGATCCCGCCGCCGACCTCGAGGAGCTGGGCCTGCCGCCCGAGCTGCAGCGCTACGCCGGCGCCAGCGCCTGGCGGGACGACGATCCCCTCGGGGACGAGGAGATCCACGACCACGCCGCGACGATCTTCACCTGGCGGACCTACCTCAGGTTCTTCGCCGCGCACCCCGACCGCTTCCTGGAGCTGGTGCCGCAGTCCTTCGACGCCGTGACCGAGGCCCGCGTCGACTACCTGGCGAACGTGCCCGGCGAGCCGGGGGACGAGGCGGAGCTGGCGGAGCGGCCGAGCCCGGTCTTCTGGGTGCTGAGCCTGCTGCCGCAGGGGTGGCCGGTGCCCTCGATCGCGTTCCTCTGGCTCGGTGGGGCGGTCTTCGGCGTGCGGTGGGCCCGGTCGCGGGATCCGGTCCGCGCCGCCCGCGGCGTCCTCGCCGTGCTGCTGACGGGCTTCGCGGTGAGCCAGTCGGTCCTGGCGCTCAGCGACGGCTACTACGAGCTGGCCAAGCACAACGTGCACGCGGCGTTCGCCACCGGCCTGCTGTTGGCGGTCCTGCTCGAGGCCGGGATCCGGGTGGGGGTGGCCGCCGTCCGTCGTCGACGGCAGACCGTGGCACCCGCGGCCGACGCGCGATGACGACGTCGCTGAGCACCGCCGCCTACGAGGCGACGTGGGAGCCGGACTGGCCGCTGGACCTGCGCCGGGCGCTCGCCCCGCACCTGCGCGGCACCGGCGACCCGACGATGCGGATCAGCGCCGAGGGGATCTGGCGGACCACCACCACCCCCGACGGCCCCGCGACGCTCCTGGTCCGCCTCGCCGCGGGACGGGTGGCGGTGTCGGCCTGGGGGCCCGGCGCCGAGCACGCCGGGGCCGCCGTCCCGCGGGCGCTGGGCGCCGACGATCCCGTCGACACCTTCGACCCGGGCGATCACCCGCTCGTCGCCGAGCTGCACCGGCGCACCCCGTGGCTCCGCCTGGGCGGCACGGGGCGGACCTGGGACGCGCTGGTCCCCGCCGTCCTCGAGCAGAAGGTGACCACCGTCGAGGCGAACCGCGTCTGGCGCGAGCTGCTGCGCCTGGCCGGCGACCCGGCGCCGGGCCCGGCGCCGGACGGCATGCGCGTCGTGCCCTCGGCGCGGCGGGTCCTCGACGTCACCGACTGGCAGTGGCACGCCTGCGGGCTGGACGGCGCACGACGGCGGGCGCTGCGCGCGGTCGCGAGCGTCGCGGACCGGCTCGAGCCCGACCCGACGTGGAGCTCCGCGGACCTGACCCGCCGGCTCTGCTCGGTCCCCGGGATCGGCCCGTGGACCGCCGCCGAGGTCGTGCAGCGGACGCTCGGTTGCCCCGACACCGTCAGCGTCGGGGACTACCACCTGAAGAACCAGGTGGGGTTCGCGCTGGCCGGCCGCCGCACCTCCGACGACGACCTCATGCTCGCGTTGCTGGAGCCCTGGCGGGGGCACCGGCAGCGGGTGGTCCGGCTGCTGCTGGCCGGTGGGCCGCGCCGGCCCCGGCGCGGCCCGCGCTTCGCGCCGACCGACTACCGCCGGATCTGACCGCTCAGCACAGCTGCCGGCGCGCCTCCTGCGGGTCGACGGGGATCCGCAGCGTGGTGAGGGTGACCGAGCTGCCCACGTTCGACCAGAACCGGCTCCAGCTCATCGGCTGCTCGGTGGCGCGCAGCAGCTCGGCGGCCGCACCGCAGTCCAGCGCGGCCCGCGCGGCGGTCACGTCCGCGGCGGTCACCCCCCGGAGGCGGGCCTCGTCGGTGAGCCCGCTGCCGTAGCGCGCCCAGTACCAGACCAGCGGCACCTCCTTCTCGTGTCCCGGGCGACCCGGCGCGCCCGCCTCGAGGTGCGCCCCCACGCTGTCGGTGAGCCCCACGCCGTCCAGGGCGAGCGTCTCCGTCCCCGCGGCGACCCCGAGCAGCCCGGCGTTCCCCATGGCGAACAGCAACCGCTCCCGGGCCCGGCCCACGACGGTGACCCGCCGCTCCGGGTTCAGGAGGCCGTCCTGCGTCACGACGACCCGCGACCCGGACTCCCGCAGCCGGGCCACCGCCCGCCCGTACGGCACGAAGGCGTTCCCCTCGTGGTCGTCGAGCGTCACCGGCCGGGGGTGGTCGGCCAGAGCGGCGTAGAAGCCGCGTTCGTCGGCGATGCCGTCCGCGCTGACCCGGCCGGCGTACTCGACCCGCCCGGTGGCCGCGGTGACGGTGCTCAGCACGCCGGTCAGCGCCACCAGCCCGACGGTGGCCGTCGTCCACCGGCGGCCGACGGGGACGACGGCGACTGCCACCAGCAGCAGGAAGGTGGCCGGCAGCAGCATCCGGCCGTGCATGAAGTCCCCGCCCACGCGGACGACGTAGAGGGCGTGGAGGAGGGCGCCCACGACGGCGGCGCCGACCAGCCCGGTGGCCCGACGATCTCCCCGCAGGGTCACGAGCACCACCGCCAGCAGCGCCGCGACCAGCGGGCCGACGAGGACCGCGCCGTAGGGCGCCAGGAAGTCGAGCAGGTAGGTGGCCCCCCGCTCCCAGAGCGCCCGGGACGACTCCTTGGCGACCGCCGTGTTGGGCACCAGCAGGCCGAAGAACCCCATCCGGAAGACCTGGTAGGCGACCGGCAGCAGCCCGGCCACCAGCACGACCGCGGCCCGGGCGCGCCAGGTCCGCTGGACCACCAGGAGCCAGACCAGGAACACCACGGAGAAGACCGCCGCGTCCGGCCGCACGAGGGGGCCGAGGCCGAGCACGAGGGCCGTCCAGAGATGTCCCGACCGCGGGGCCCCGGGGTCCAGGCACCGGACGCAGAGCCACCAGGACAGCCCGAGCCAGCCGAAGGTCAGGCCGGTCTCCAGACCGGAGGTGGTGAAGTCCCACATCGGCGGCAGGCAGGCCGCCAGGACCAGGCCGGCCGGGACGACGACGGAGTCCCTGCTGCCCAGCAGTCGACGGCCGCCCAGCCCGGCGAGGACGAACCCCGCGGTGGTCAGGCCGAGGCCCAGGCAGACCGCCGCCCATTCGATCCCGAGCCCCGGGAGCAGGGAGACCAGCGCGACGAGGCCCAGCCACAGCGGCGAGGTGCCGGCCTCCACGCGGATGCCGGGGTTGAAGACGGGTCCGTGCCCCGCGAGCAGGTTCTCGACGATCCGGACGTTGATGAACGCGTCGTCCGACGTCCACCGCATCCGCCAGCCCAGCAGCAGGACCAGCAGGGCGACGGCGGCGACGAGGACGAGCTCCGCCCGCCCGGCGACGTCCCGGGTGCCGGTCCTGCCCACGCGAGGACGGGGCCCGGTCAGCGGTCGTCGAGCAGGCCGAGGAGGTACGTGCCGTAGCCGCTCTTGCCGAGCGCGTCGGCCACCTTCACCAGGCCGTCGTCGTCCAGCCAGCCGTTGCGCCAGGCGACCTCCTCGATGCAGCCGATCTTCAATCCCTGGCGCTCCTCGACCACCGAGACGAACTCCGTGGCATGGCGCAGCGAGGCGAACGTCCCGGTGTCCAGCCAGGCGGTGCCGCGGTCCAGCGCGGTGACGGTGAGCCGGCCCTCCCGGAGGTAGTGCTCGTTGACCGCGGTGATCTCCAGTTCACCGCGGGCGCTGGGGCGGATGCCGCGGGCGACCTCGACGACGTCGCCGGAGTAGAAGTAGAGCCCGGGCACCGCGTAGGAGCTCTTCGGGCGGGCCGGCTTCTCCTCGATGGAGAGCACGCGACCGCTCGCGTCGAATTCCACGACGCCGTACTCCTCCGGGTTGCGCACGTGGTACGCGAAGATGTGCCCGCCCTCGGGCTCGGGCAGCAGGGACAGCGCCCGGCCGAGGCCGGCTCCGTAGAAGATGTTGTCGCCGAGCACCAGTGCTGCCGGCTCGCCGCCGAGGAACTCGGCGCCGATGAGGAAGGCCTGCGCGAGCCCCTCGGGGCGCGGCTGGACGGCGTAGTCGATGCGCATGTTCAGCCGGCTGCCGTCGCCGAGCAGGTTGCGGAAGGCGTCCTGGTCAGCGGGCGTCGTGATGATCAGGACCTCGCGGACGCCGGCCATCATGAGCGTCGAGAGCGGGTAGTAGATCATCGGCTTGTCGTAGACCGGCATGAGCTGCTTGCTCACCGCCTGGGTGATCGGGAAGAGCCGAGTCCCCGTGCCACCGGCCAGGATGATCCCACGCATGGCGGGAACGTTACCGACGCCGCTCAGGCCGGGCGGGTGCCCACCCAGAGCCGGCCGACGAGCGAGGTGCCGCCCGCCGTGGCCGCCGGCTCCCAGCGGGTCGACCAGCCCTCCGCGTGAAGCTGCACGATCGCCGCGCCCAGCAGCGCGCCGAGGTTGACCGCGGTCGTCGTGGTCACGGCGTCGGTGAGGTGGACGTCGACCACGCCGTCGCCCTCCCCGCCGTGCCGCAGCACGACGGGGAACTCGGGCAGGGCGGCGCTGGCCGTGCGGAAGGCGGCCGCGACGGCCTCGAGCTCGCCCTCGCGGGGCACGAGCTCGACCTCGGGGGACCGGGAGCCGACCAGGTCCCGCGAGCCGTAGGGGAACAGGTCCTCCGCCGGGAGCCGGACGAGCGGGCGGGTGCCCTCGTCGGGCTCGGGCGCGGCGGGGGAGAGCCCGCGGACCACCGCGACCGGCACGCCGTCGAGCTTGCCCTTGACCAGGTCGGCGGCCGAGGCCAGCTCGTCGACCAGCGCGATCCGGGTGGTCTCCAGCCGGTTGCCGTACGCGTCGACGGCGCCGCGGTGGTCGACGAGCGCGGGGATGCCGGCGGAGCCGACGGCGACGTCGGTGAGCCCCTCGCGCCAGGTCCGGCCGAACGTGTCGCTCACCACGACGGCGACGTCGACGCCGAGCAGGTCCCGCAGCCGTGATCGCAGCGTCCGCGCGGAGGCGTCGGCGTCCTCGGGCAGCAGGACCAGCGCGCCCTGCTCGACGTTCGACGCGTCGATGCCGGCGGCGGCCACCACCCAGCCGTGCGGCGTCTGCACGATCTTCAGCGGGCCGCGCCGCGCCACCACCCGCACCGTCTGCGCGTCGATGGCGGCCTGCCGGGCCGCCTCCCGGTCGGCGCCCGGCTCCACGCGGACCAGCGCCCCCTCGACCTTGGAGACCACCTTCGAGGTGACGACGACGACGTCACCGTCGGCCAGCCAGGGGGCGCCCCCGGCGATCGCGGCGGCGAGGTCGTCCCCGGGCGCGAACTCCGGCAGCCCGGCGACCGGCAGCACCGAGACGCCCGCCGGCGGCACGCTCACAGCGCCGCGTCCAGGGCGGCGCGGGCGAGGGCGGCCGTGGTCTCGGGGGAGGACATGAGCAGCGGCGCCTGCCGGACGTCCACGCCCGGCACGGCGGCACCGTCGTCCGGCGCCACGAGCCACGCGTCGAGCAGGCCGCCGTCGGAGCGGGCCCCGTAGTGCCGGCCCACGCCCTCGGCGCTGACGTCGATGCCGAGGACCGGCAGGCAGCGGTCGGCCATGCCGCGCACGACCGCGCCGCCCACGATCGGCGAGACGCCCACGATGCGGCCCGGGGTGGACAGCAGCGCCTCGCGGACCCCCGGCACTCCGAGGACCGTTCCGATCGACACGACGGGGTTGGACGGTGCGAGCAGGACGGCGTCCGCCGCCGCGAACGCCTCGGTGACGCCCGGGGCGGGCCGGGCGGAGTCCACCCCGACCTGGACGAAGGCCGAGGCGTCCAGCTCGGCCCGGTGGCGTACCCACCACTCCTGGAAGTGGATGGCGCGCGGCCGCCCGGTCTCCGGATCGGGCACGACGACGTGGGTCTCCACCCGCTGGTCGCTCATCGGCAGCAGGGTGACGCCCGGCTGCCAGCGGGCGGCCAGCGCCGCGGTGACGGCGGACAGCGGGTAGCCGGCATCCAGCATGCGCGTGCGGATCAGGTGCGTGGCCAGGTCGCGGTCACCGAGGCCGAACCAGTCGGGGTCGGCGTCGTAGGCCGCGAGCTCCTCCTTGACCGTCCAGCTCTCGCCGGCCCGCCCCCAGCCGCGCTCCTCGTCGATGCCCCCGCCGAGGGTGTACATCACCGTGTCGAGGTCCGGGCAGATGCGCAGCCCGTGGAGGGTCACGTCGTCCCCGGTGTTCACCACGGCGGTGATCTCCGCCTCCGGAACAGCGGCTCGCACCCCCCGTAGGAATCGAGCCCCTCCGGTCCCACCTGCCAGCACCACGATCTGCACGAAAGCCATCGTGCCCGATAGGCAGTTGTCGACTGTTCCACGGGCGTGTCGGGGTAGCGCACGAGATCTGACGAACGGGCTGTGACGCGCGAGGCAGGTGTGGCGTGTCGCTTACACCGGGCGAAGTTGACGGCCGGGCAACGACACGCGTGTAATTCCGTCGATGTCATCGAGTGCTGAGCGGTCCGGGAACGTCTCGACAGCCGCGCACCGGGACACGAACGAGAGGGGACGCATCGTCATGGCCGAAGTGTCGTGGTTGAGCGATTACGTCAACGGCAACGACCGGGTGGCCGACCGATTCGGGGCGGGCGCGGGTCAGGCCCTGGGCGACTCCTCGGGCTCGGCGCTGTCCGGGCTGCTCGGCATCGGCCTCGAGGCCGAGGGTCAGTCGTGGCAGGAGCGCGCGCTGTGCGCGGAGACCGACCCGGAGGCGTTCTTCCCCGAGAAGGGCGGCTCGACCCGCGAGGCGAAGAAGATCTGCACCGGGTGCGAGGTCAAGGCCGAGTGCCTGGAGTACGCGCTCTCCAACGACGAGCGCTTCGGCATCTGGGGCGGCCTGTCCGAGCGCGAGCGGCGCCGCCTGCGCCGCCGCGCGGTCTGAGGAGACAGCCGACCACGCACAACCGCCGACGGAGTCCGTCGGCGGTTGTGGTGCTATCGGGGGATGCACACCCGGGTCGTCGTGGGCGCCGCCGGCGTGGCCGCCGAGCTCCGCGCGGCCGGCGCGCTGGCCGAGCGGGTGCGCGCGCCGGTCACGGCCCGGGCGCCCTGGCTGACCACGGTGCTCGACACGCGGGCCGGGTCGCCGGTGGCCGTCGTTGTCGAGACGCCGCAGCGGACCGCCGTGGCGGCGGCCGCGTTCCTCCACGTGCGCCGTCGCGGTCTCGTCGCGCGGGTGACGGCGCTGGGTGACGGTCCCGCCCCGCTGCCGGGTGGCCGGCCGACGACCCGCCTGCTGGCGCGGGACGAGGAGGCCGCCGGCCACCTGGCCGACGGCATCACGGACGTCGTGCAGGGGCTCCGGGGGCCGTGGTCGCTCCGGCTCGCCGGCCTGCCGCTGGGCGATCCGACCTCCCGCCGGGTGGCCGCCCGGTTCACCGAGGGGCGCACCGCCACCCGCCGGAGCACCGGGCTGGTCGACGAGCTGGACGCGCTCGGGCCGGTGGTCCGCAGCCGGGACGCCCGGCAGCTGGAGCGCTGGCTGCCTCTCCTGCTGGCCGCCGAGCCCGACCGCCGCGTGCGGGAGTTCGTGCGTGCCGCGGCCCGGCTGCACGCCGTCACCGGCGAGCTGGAGGTCGCCGTCGTCCCCGACGCGTCCGGCGAGGGGGTGCGCAGCGGCCTGCTCACGCTGCTCGATCGCGACGACCGCTGGCCGTGGTGGGGCCCGCCGGGCGCCGCCGGCCTGCGCCCGGAACGGGGTGCTCCGCTGGCCGAGGTCAGCGTCCCGGTGCGATCCCTGCTGCCCGCGCCGGACGTCGCGCGCCGGTTGGGCGGCGGACGTGGCTGACCGCCGTCATCCGCCGTCCTGACGGACGACCGACGCCCCCTCGCGTCCGGCCGCGTGCTGATCGCCCCACTCCAGCCGGGCGTCGGCCGGCACCCAGCCGGAGCCGGGCTCGCCGTCGGGCGCGACGGTGACCACCACCTCGTAGCTCCGGCCCGTCGGCTCGGTGGCGCCGCCCGGCGGGCGCAGCCGGGTGGTGAACGTGCCGCTGACGCGCCACCGGTCGCCCTCCCGCTGCACGCGGAGCTCCGGAGCGTCGAGGTCGGCGTACTCGGTGCGGCCGGCTCGGCAGCGGGCGTCCTCGGCGGCCGGCGGCGGCTCGGCGGCCAGGCAGTTGGCGGTGGGCAGCACCAGGCGGGCGGTGGCGTCGTGCCCGTCGGCGGTCAGCTCCAGCTCGGGGTAGCCCGCCGTGATGCCGACGGCGTGCTCCTCGAGCACCACGCCGGTGAAGGCCAGCCGGGCGGAGACGGTTCCCCGAGCCGGCTCCGCTGCGTCCGGCGCGGAGGCCGGCGGCCCTGACGAGGCGACCCGTTCCGGGGTGCGTGCCGCGGCGAGCGCCGCCGCCACGCCGATCAGCAGCACGGCCGCGACGGCGAAGGCGGCGATCACCCGGCCGGGGCTCGCTGCGGCCGGGGCGCGCTCGCGGACCGCGCGCGCGGCGGGCGCGGGAGGGGCCAGCGACGTCCAGCCCTCGCCGTTGCCGCGAGGGGCGCCGGGAGTGCCCGGTGGGTGCTCCAGGAAGCCGGGGAGGTCGTCGTGCCCGCCGGCGGGAGAGGCGGCGCCGGCGCCCGGTCCGGTCCGGTCGGGCAGCCGGAGCCGGCGGACGGCCGCGCCGACGACCAGGACCAGCAGGATGCCCAGCGCCGCGCCGAGGGCGAGCCACGGCCCGACGGCCGACGCGGGAACGTCCATCGCGCCCCAGCATCGCAGGGCTGGACGGCCTCACGTCGTGGGGTCGATCTCCTCGGGATCGCGGCCCAGGAGCACCGCCACCTGGTCCACCACGACGTCGCGCACCAGGTCGGCGAGATCGTCCCGCTCGCCCGCGCGCAGCTCCAGCGGACGGCGGTACACGATGATCCGCGGCGGTACCTCGCGGCCGTCCTCCCGGTGCGCCGGGAGGAGGCGGGCCAGGGGCACGCCGCCGTCGTCCAGCACGTCCGCGTCGAGCACCACCTCGTCGGGGTCGGTGTGCTCCACCCACGGCACGTCCTCGACCGCGAACTCCACCCCGGCCAGTTCGCGCTCCCACCGGCGTTCGAGGTCCTCCACCGCGTCCAGGACGAGGTCGTCGAACTGCTCGCCGCGGGTGCGGGAGAGCGGGACCTCGGCCGGCACCAGGCGGCCGCGCAGGCCGCGTCCGTGGCGGTCGCGACGGGAGCGCGGAGGACGGCGCGAGGGGTGGGTCATGGCAGCGGAGAGCCTACGGCGCGCACGGGGCCCCGGAGCGTCAGCGCGGCAGCCGGCGCCACACCGCACGCGGCAGCAGCCGCATGAGGAAGAACACCGGACGGAGCACGGGCGGCACCCACACCTCGCCGCGCCGTCCGGCCAACCCGGCGACGACGGCGTCGGCCACCTGGTCCGGGGTGCTGGAGAACGGCGCCGGTGACATCCCCTCGGTCATCCGGCCGACGACGAAGCCGGGACGCACCAGCAGCAGCCGCACGCCGGTGCCCGCCAGCGCGTCGGCCAGCCCGCTGGCGAACCCGTCGAGACCCGCCTTGGCCGAGCCGTACACGTAGTTGGCGCGGCGGACGCGCACTCCCGCGACGGAGGAGAACACGACCAGCGTGCCCCGCCCGGCGGCGCGCATCCGTTCGGCCAGCAGGGTGAGGACGTGCACCTGCGCGGTGAAGTCGGTGTGCACGATCGCGACGGCGGCCGCGGGGTCCCGCTCGGCGCGGGCCTGGTCGCCGAGGACGCCGAAGGCCACCACGACGGTCGCCGGCGCGCCGAACCGCTCCTCGACCTCCGCGAGCACGGCGGCGTGCGACCCCAGGTCGTCGGCGTCGAACTCCACCCGGCCGACGGTTCGCGCGCCCGCACGGCGCAGCGCCGCCTCCTCGGCGTCGAGGTCGGCGGACCGCCGGGCGGCCAGCACGATCGTGTCGCAACCCCGGGCGACGAGGCGGGCGGCGACGGCCGTCCCGATCTCGCTGCGCCCGCCGAGAACCAGGACCGGACCCGCGTCGATGCCCACGGGGTCATCGTGCAGGATGGGGCCGGCCTGCCCGACTCCCCGGTGCGCCTGCTGCGGTGTGCCCGCGGTCGGGTTTACTGTGCCTGGCGTGAGGAACCGGTGGTGAGGCAGTCACGTCGCTGCTCGCGCAGCGGCTGCGCGCAACCGGCAGCGGCGACACTGACCTACGTGTACGCGGAGTCGACGGCCGTTGTCGGTCCGTTGGCGACCTCCTCGGAGCCGCACAGCTACGACCTCTGCGAGTTCCACGCGGAGCGGCTGACCGTGCCGCGCGGCTGGGAGGTCGTCCGCCACGAGATCGACCTCGAGGACGCCGGTCCGACCGGCGACGACCTGCTCGCGCTGGCCGACGCCGTCCGCGAGGCGGCCCGCCCCGAGCCCGCCCGCGACCCGGCCGACGACGGCCGCGGCACCCGGCGTGGCCACCTGCGCGTCCTCCCCGACCTCTCGTAACGGCTGGCACGGCCCCGCTGCAGGGTGGCCGTCCAAGCGATCGGTCGCGGGCGCCGATAAGGTCGCCGCGTGGACGACCTCTCATCGATCATCAAGGCCTACGACGTCCGTGGCGTCGTGCCCGACGAGTGGGACGAGGACGTCGCCCGTGCCCTCGGGGCCGCGTTCGCCGAGTTCGTGCACGGGGACAGCGGGGCCACCTCGGTCGTCACCGCCCACGACATGCGCGACTCCTCGGTGCCGCTGTCGCGGGCCTTCGCCGAAGGCGTGATCAGCCGCGGGCTCGACGTCGTCGAGGCCGGCCTGGGCTCGACCGACATGCTCTACTTCGCCTCCGGCTCGCTGGGGCTCCCTGGGGCGATGTTCACCGCCAGCCACAACCCCGCCCAGTACAACGGGATCAAGATGTGCCGGGCCGGCGCGGCGCCGATCGGGCAGGACTCGGGCCTGGCACAGATCCGCGCGTTCGCGGAGCGGGACGGCTACGAGCGCGAGCCCGGTCGGGTCGGCTCCGTGAGCCAGCGCGACGTCCTCGGCGAGTACGCGGATTACCTGCGGAGCCTGGTCGACCTGTCGGGCATCCGCCCGCTCACCGTCGTCGTCGACGCCGGCAACGGCATGGGCGGGCACACGGTGCCGGTGGTCCTCGCCGACCTGCCGCTCGAGGTGGTCCCGCTGTACTTCGAGCTCGACGGCTCCTTCCCGAACCACGAGGCCAACCCGCTCGACCCGGCCAACCTGGTCGACCTGCAGGCGGCAGTGCGCGAGCACGGCGCCGACATCGGCCTGGCCTTCGACGGCGACGCCGACCGGGTCTTCGTCGTCGACGAGCGCGGCGAGCCGGTGAGCCCGTCGGCCGTCACCGCGCTGGTCGCCGTCCGCGAGCTGGCCAAGGGCACCGGGACGACGATCATCCACAACCTGATCACCTCCAAGGCGGTGCCCGAGATCGTCCGCGAGCACGGCGGCGAGCCGGTGCGCACGCGGGTCGGGCACTCGTTCATCAAGGCCGAGATGGCCCGGACCGACGCCGTCTTCGGCGGGGAGCACTCGGCGCACTACTACTTCCGCGACTTCTGGCGGGCCGACACCGGGATGCTCGCCGCCATGCACGTGCTCGCCGCGCTGGGCGAGCAGGCGGGCACGCTGTCGGAGCTGACCGCGGCCTACTCCCGCTACGCCGCCTCGGGGGAGATCAACTCGACGGTGGACGACGCGGCCGCGCGGATGGCCGACGTGCGGGCGACGTTCGCCGACGAGCCGGGCGCCTCCGTCGACGAGCTCGACGGGCTCACCGTGGAGCTGTCCGACGGCGCGTGGTTCAACCTGCGCGCGAGCAACACCGAGCCGCTGCTGCGGCTCAACGTGGAGGCGCCGGACGAGGCGCGGATGACCGAACTGCGGGACCAGGTGCTGAGGATGGTGCGGGCATGACGACGGACGCGACGAACGCTGGACCGCTCGGGTTGGACCCGCAGCTGCTGTCCATCCTGGCCTGCCCGGACACCCACCACACCCCGCTGACGGTGGACGAGGCGGCGTCGGAGCTGGTGTGCCCGACCTGCGACCGGGCCTTCCCGGTGCGCGACGGCATCCCGGTGCTGCTCCTCGACGAGGCGCGGCACCGCACGCAGTGAGCCCGATCGAGCCGTGACCTCGCCCGAGATCGCCGAGGAGGTCCTCGACGATCTCGCGGTGCTGCGCGCCCGGGATCCCCGGGGACTGCTCCCCGCCGTCGCGGGCGCCGGCGCCCAGGTGCGCGAGACCGCGCGCCTGACGGCGGAGTCCGCCCTCGAGCGGGTCACCCGCGGTGGCCGTCCGCGGGGGCTGGTGGTCGTGGCGCGGCGGGAGGGCGCCGTGGCCGCCTCGGTGCTGCGGGCGCTGCTCGGGCCGTCGAGCCCGGTCAGCGTCGACGTCGTGCCCGGCCCCGCGCTGCCGCTGTGGACCGGTCCGAGCGACGTGGTCGTCGTCGCCACCCGGACGGGAGCCGGTGCCTACGCGGTCACCCCGGCGTACGAGGCGGCGCGGCGCGGGGTCTCGTTGCTCGGCATCGGCGCCGAGGACGCCCCGCTGCGCGCCGCCTGCTCGACCGCGCGCGCCCCCTACGTGCCGCTCCCCGCGTCGCGGGTCCGGCACACGGCCCTGTGGTCGCTGCTCACCCCGATGCTGCTGCTCGCCGCCGAACTCGGCCTGCTGCCGGACGACGTCGCCGATCCCGAGTCGATCGCCGGCGCGCTCGACGCGACGGCCGAGGAGTGCGGGCCGGCGCGGGAGACGTTCGTCAACCCGGCCAAGACCCTGGCCGTGGAGCTCCTCGACGCGCTGCCGGTGATCGCCGCGGAGGGCCCGCTCGCCGGTGCGGCCGCCATCCGGATCGCCGACCAGCTCGCCACCCTCGCCGGCCTGCCCGCGACCGGCTTCCGGCTGCCCGACCAGCGGGTGGCCGCCTGCTCGGTGCTGGGCGGTCCGCTCGCCCCGCAGGACGAGGACGACTTCTTCCGCGATCGGGCCGACGACGCCGGCCGTCGGCTGCGGCTGCTCACCATCCGGGACGCCGGTGCCGGTGGCCACGACGGCTCGGGGGAGCGGGAGCCCAGGTCGGCGGGGGAGGCCATGCAGGAGGTGCTGCGGACGGCGGCGGCCCGCAACGTCCCCGTCAGCGCGCTGGCCGAGCACGCAGCGGCCGAACCGGCGCGGCTCCCGCAGCTGGCACGGCAGCTGGCCGTCGCCGACTTCAGCGCGGTGTACCTGGCCCTGGCGCTGGACCGGGAGCGTGGGCAGCGTCCCTGACCCGCAGCACGGTTCGGCCCCGCGGATGCGCGGGTAGAGCGGTTCCCGGCCGGGCGCGCCGCAGCGCACGCGGGGCCGGACGGACGATCATGACCTGGACAGCGCGCAGGTGCTGACCGACCGGAAGGACTTCCCGTGGCGGGTGGACTCGTAGCCCTGCTGGACGACGTGGCGGTGCTGGCGAGGGCGGCGGCCGCGTCGATCGACGACATCGGGGCGGCCGCCGGGCGGGCCAGCATCAAGGCGGCGGGTGTGGTCGTGGACGACACCGCCGTCACCCCGCAGTACGTGCAGGGCCTGAGCGCCGAGCGGGAGCTGCCGATCATCCGGCGGATCGCGGTCGGCTCGCTGCGCAACAAGCTGCTGGTGATCCTGCCCGCGATCCTGCTGCTCAGCGAGTTCCTGCCGTTCCTGCTCACCCCGCTGCTGATGCTCGGCGGGGCCTACCTCTGCTACGAGGGCGCCGAGAAGGTGTGGCACCGGCTGCGCGGCCACGAGGAGTCGCACGCCACGGTGGAGGACGCACTCCCGGACGAGAAGACGATCGTGTCCGGCGCCGTGCGCACCGACTTCATCCTGTCGGCCGAGATCATGGTGATCGCGCTCAACGAGGTGGCCGGCGAGGGGTTCTGGTCGCGGGCGATCATCCTGCTGGTCGTCGCGCTCGGCATCACCGCGCTCGTCTACGGCGTCGTCGGTCTGATCGTGAAGATGGACGACATCGGGCTGAGCCTGGCCCAGCGCCCGGGCGAGGCCGTGGCCGCGTTCGGGCGCGGGCTGGTGAGGGCGATGCCCAAGCTGCTGTCCGCGCTCACCGTCATCGGCACCGCCGCCATGCTGTGGGTCGGCGGCCACATCCTCCTCGTCGGGACCGACGACCTCGGCTGGCACCTGCTCTACGACGCGGTGCACTCCGTGGAGGAGGCCGCGCACGACGCCACCGGCGCCCTCGGCGGCGTCGTCGGCTGGCTGGTCAACACGCTGGGCAGCGCGCTCCTCGGGCTGGTCGTCGGCGGTCTGATCGTCCTCGTGATGACGCTCACGGTGCACCGCGGCCACTCCGCCAGCGACACCCCGAGCTCCGGAACGGGGGACACTGGAGGTCATGCCCACGGGGACCGCTGATCGGACGCTGCTGTCGCCGGCCCGACGGCGCGCGGACCGCGCGCGGCTGGCCGAGGAGGTCGTGGACGTCCTGGTCATCGGCGGCGGGGTGACCGGTGCCGGAGCCGCGCTCGACGCGGCCGCCCGCGGTCTGTCGGTGGGGCTGCTGGAGGCGCGCGACTTCGCCGCCGGGACGTCCAGCCGCTCCAGCAAGCTCATCCACGGCGGCCTGCGCTACCTGGAGCAGCTCGCGTTCCCGCTGGTCCACGAGGCGCTGCACGAGCGGGCCCGGCTGGTGCAGACCATCGCGCCGCACCTGGTGCGGCCGCTGCCCTTCCTGCTCCCGCTCACCGCGCCGGTCTGGCAGCGGGCCTACTTCGGGGCGGGCGTCGCCCTCTACGACGTGCTCGGGGCGGCGTTCATTCGTCGGCGGCCCATCCCGCGCCACCGGCACCTGTCCCGCACGGCCACGCTGCAGGCGTTCCCCGGGCTGCGCCCCGACGTCGTCCACGGCGCCATCCGGTACTGGGACGCGCAGGTGGACGACGCGCGGCACACGCTCGCCGTCGTCCGCACCGCCGCCGGCTACGGCGCCCGGGTGCTGTCCAGCGCCCGGGTCACCGGCCTCCTGCGCGACGGCGACGCCCCCGACGCCGCCGTCGTCGGCGTGCGGGTGGCCGACCTGACCGACGGTTCCTCGTTCACGGTCCGCGCCCGGAGCGTGATCGCGGCGACCGGCGTCTGGAGCGACGACGTCGGGGAGATGCTGGGTGACTCCGCCCCGAACCTCACGGTGCGCGCCTCCAAGGGCGTGCACCTCGTCGTGCCCCGGTCGGCCATCGACGGCGGCTCGCTCGCGGAGGCCGGCGGGACGCCGGACGGGCTGATCCTGCGCACGCCGACGAGCGTGCTGTTCGTCATCCCGTGGGGCGAGGAGTGGATCGTCGGCACCACGGACACGCCCTGGAAGCTCGACCGCGACCACCCGGCGGCCAGCAGCGCGGACATCGCCTACCTGCTCGACCAGGTCAACCGGGTCCTCGTCCGGCCGGTGACCGCCGACCAGATCCTCGGCGTCTACGCCGGCCTGCGGCCGCTGCTGGCCGGCGAGTCCGACGAGACCAGCCGGCTCTCCCGCGAGCACGCCGTCGTGAACCCGGTGCCGGGCCTGGTGCTGGTGGCCGGCGGCAAGTACACGACCTACCGGGTCATGGCCGAGGACGCCGTCGACGCCGCCGCGGCCTGGCTGCCCGGGGTCCCGCCCTCGCGCACCGCGGACCTGCCGCTGGTCGGCGCCACCCGCTGGACGGAGGTCCGCGACTCCGCCGCCGAGCTGGCCGCCGCGTCCGGCGTGCCGGAGGCCGCGGTCGAGCGGTTGCTGCGCCGCCACGGCGACCGCACCCCCGACGTGCTCGCGCTGGCCGCGGCCGACCCCGAGCTCGCCGCGCCGATCGTCGGTGCGCCGGACTACCTCGCCGCGGAGGTCGTGCACGCGGTGACCGCCGAGGGAGCGCTGCACCTCGACGACGTCCTGACCCGCCGCACCCGCGTCTCCATCGAGACGGCGCACCGCGGCGTCGACTCCGCCGAGCAGGTCGCCGCGCTCATGCGCCGGGAGCTCGGCTGGGACGACGAGCGCACCGAGCGGGAGGTCGCGCACTACACCGCCCGGGTGGACGCGGAGCGCGAGTCGCAGCGGATGCCCGACGACCGCACCGCCGACGCCGCCCGGCTCGGCGCCCCCGACGTGCGGGCCGGGGTGTCGCCCGGGGGAGGCGAGGGTCTCGTGCGACGAGAGGGCCGAGCAGTGCCCGCGGAGGCCCGGGGAGCGGGAACCGGGCGTTAGCCTGAGCCGATGTGGCAGCTTCAGAACGCGGTGCGTCACTACCCGTGGGGGTCGCACACGGTCATCCCCGAGCTGCTGGGCCGGCCCTCGCCGGCTGACCAGCCGCACGCCGAGCTGTGGATCGGCGCCCACCCCGACGAGCCGAGCGTGCGTTCCGACGGCGTGCCGCTGGACAAGGCCATCGCCGCCGAGCCCGAGCAGCTCATGGGTCGCGACGTCGTCGACAGGTTCGGCGCCCGGCTGCCCTTCCTCATGAAGGTGCTCGCCGCCGACCAGCCGCTCTCGCTGCAGGCGCACCCCACCACCGAGCAGGCCCAGGCCGGGTACGCCGCCGAGGAGGCCGCGGGCGTGCTGCGCGACGACCCGACGCGCACGTTCAAGGACCCGTACCACAAGCCGGAGATCCTGGTCGCCCTCACGCCCGTCGAGGCGCTGTGCGGCTTCCGGCCGGTCGAGGAATCCCTGCACTGCCTGGCGAAGCTGCAGGTGCCCGAGCTCAAGCCCACCATCGCCGCGCTGGCGCGCGGTGGGCTGCGGGCGGCGATCCCGCAGCTGCTGGCGCTGCCCCCCGAGCAGCGGGAGGCGCTGGTCTCCGCCGTCGCGGTGTCCGCCGCCGGCTTCGTCGCCGCCCACGACCCGGAGTTCATCAACACCTACCGCTGGGCGGCCTCGCTCGCCGAGACCTACCCCGGCGACCCCGGCGTGGTCATCTCGCTGATGTGCAACC
Organism: Blastococcus sp. CCUG 61487; assembly: GCF_005222955.1. Classification (GTDB taxonomy): domain Bacteria; phylum Actinomycetota; class Actinomycetes; order Mycobacteriales; family Geodermatophilaceae; genus Blastococcus. Next base: position 43,352 of record NZ_LWUA01000291.1, read on the forward strand.
ACCTCAAGCTGGCTCCCGGTGAGGCGGTCTTCCTGCCCGCCGGGAACCTGCACGCCTACCTCTCCGGGGCCGGTGTCGAGGTCATGGCCAGCTCGGACAACGTGCTGCGGGGCGGGCTCACCGGCAAGCACGTCGACCTGGCGGCGCTGATCGAGGTCCTCGACTTCACCGACGGCCGGGTGCCGGTGCTGCATCCCGTGCTCGGTCCCGGCGGGCTGCGCTACCCCGTCCCGGTGGCGGACTTCGACGTCACCTTCTGCCAGCTCGGCGAGCAGGCGGGCACCCTGACCACCCGCGGTCCGCAGCTGCTGCTGTGCACCGAGGGCACGGCGGTGCTCGCCTCGGCCGACGAGGAGCTCACCCTGCAGAAGGGCGAGTCGGCCTTCGTGCCCGCGGGGACACCGGTCAGCGCGCGCGGTCCCGCGGTGCTCTACCGCGCGACGACGAACCTCACCTGACCCAGCGGCCGCGGCCTGCGTGTCGCGGACCGGGACGGCGCGCGGCCTGCCTAGGTTCCGAGGCGCCGTCGTCTTCCGCCTGGGGTCGTCATGTCCGTCCGCCTGCCCGCACGTGCCCGCCGCGCCGCCCGTGCGGTGGTCGCGCCGTTGCTCGCCGTCGCCCTGCTGGGTGCGTGCGCGGACGCGGAGGCGACCGACGAGCGTGCGGCGACCTCGGCCACCGAGGCCGCGGCGCCCACGCTCAGCGAGGCGGAGCTCGAGGCGGCGGCGGCCGCGGCCGAGGCCGCCCTGGCGGAGCTCGAGACCGCCGAGGAGGCGGTTCCCGCCGACGGCCTCGCCGGCACCGCGCTCGACGCGGGCAACACCGACGCCGTCGTCGCCACCGCCGAGCCGACGTCCGCGCTGGCCGCCCTCGCCGCGCTCGAGGTCAAGGGGCGGGCCCCGCGCACCGGGTACGACCGCGACCTCTTCGGCAACGGGTGGGTGGACACCGACCGCAACGGCTGCGACACCCGCAACGACGTGCTGGCCCGCGACCTCACCGGCGAGACGTTCAAGCCGGGCACGCGCAACTGCGTCGTCCTCACCGGCACGCTGGTCGACCCCTACTCGGGGAAGACGATCGCCTTCCAGCGGGGCCAGGGCACCAGCGAGGCGGTGCAGATCGACCACGTGGTCGCGCTGTCCGACGCCTGGCAGAAGGGCGCCCAGCAGTGGGACACCGCGAAGCGCACGCAGTTCGCCAACGACCCGCTCAACCTGCTCGCCGTCGACGGGCCGCTGAACATGCAGAAGGGCGACGGCGATGCCGCCACCTGGCTGCCGCCGGCGCGGTCCTTCCGCTGCGCCTACGTCGCCCGGCAGGTCGCGGTGAAGGTCCGCTACGGCGCGTGGGTGACCCAGGCCGAGAAGAACACGATGGCCACGGTGCTCAGCTCCTGCCCGGCCGAGCCGCTGCCCGGAGGAGTGGTGGCCGTGCTGCCGCAGCGGCCCGCCCCGGCACCCGCCCCGGCCCCCGCTCCCGCGCCGAAGCCCGCTCCGGCCCCCGCGCCGAAGCCGGCACCGGCCCCGGCCCCGGCTCCTGCCTCGGCGCCCGCCCCCGCCCCGTCGGTGTCCTACGCGAACTGCACCGAGGTGAAGGCCGCCGGAGCCGCTCCGATCCGGGCCGGTGACCCGGGCTGGCAGCCGAAGTTCGACAGGGACGGCGACGGCGTCGGCTGCGAGACCTGAGCGTCGGCCCCGTCCAGAGGCTCGCCCCGAGCGTGCGAGGGGTGAGGAGGACGGGGTCCTTCGTCTATCCTGGGGAACGGCACGAGCCCCGCCGAAGCCTCGGCATGCTCGCTCTCCCCGGCAACCGGGGATCGAAGCGACCCTGCATCCGACTGCATCGCCCGGCCGCGCGCCGGGCCCCACCTGGAGCCTCCATGACCGCCAGCACTGGCACCCGTTCGCTGACCACGCCCACCGGCGAGCCCGACTTCAAGGTCGCCGACCTCTCCCTGGCCGCTTTCGGCCGCAAGGAGATCCAGCTCGCCGAGCACGAGATGCCCGGCCTGATGGCGCTGCGCGAGGAGTACGGCGACAGCCAGCCGCTGGCCGGCGCGCGGATCGCCGGCTCGCTGCACATGACCGTGCAGACCGCCGTCCTCATCGAGACCCTCACCGCTCTCGGCGCCGACGTGCGCTGGGTCTCCTGCAACATCTTCTCCACCCAGGACCACGCCGCTGCCGCGATCGCGTGTGGTGGCGGCACGCCCGAGCGGCCCAACGGCGTCCCGGTGTTCGCGTGGAAGGGCGAGACGCTGGAGGAGTACTGGTGGGCGACCCAGCGGCTGTTCGAGTTCCGGGACGACAACGGCGACATCATCGGGCCGAACATGATCCTGGACGACGGCGGTGACGCCACGCTGCTGGTGCACCTCGGCACCCGGTTCGAGGCCGACGGCGTCGTCCCCGACACCACCGACGCCGACTCCGAGGAGTACGGCGTCATCCTCGACGTGCTGCGCGGCACCTTCGCCGAGGACAAGGGCTACTGGACCCGCATCGGCGAGGGCATCAAGGGCGTCACCGAGGAGACCACCACCGGCGTCATGCGGCTCTACGAGCTCGCCCGCGACGGCCGGCTGCTCTTCCCGGCGATCAACGTCAACGACTCGGTCACCAAGAGCAAGTTCGACAACCTGTACGGCATCCGGCACTCGCTGGTCGACGGCATCAACCGCGCCACCGACGTCATGATCGGCGGCAAGGTCGCCGTCGTCTGCGGCTTCGGCGACGTCGGCAAGGGCGCCGCCGAGGCGCTCCGCGGCCAGGGTGCGCGCGTGATCGTCACCGAGATCGACCCGATCTGCGCCCTGCAGGCGGCGATGGAGGGCTACGAGGTGACCACCCTCGAGGAGGTCATCGGCAAGGCCGACATCGTCATCACGACCACCGGCAACAAGGACATCATCACCGCCGACCTGCTCGGCCGGACCAAGCACCAGGCGATCATCGGCAACGTCGGCCACTTCGACAACGAGATCGACATGGCCGGCCTGGCGAAGACCCCGGGCGTCGTGAGGACGAACATCAAGCCGCAGGTCGACGAGTGGCGGTTCGAGGACGGCCACACGATCCTCGTGCTCTCCGAGGGCCGCCTGCTGAACCTCGGCAACGCGACCGGCCACCCCAGCTTCGTCATGAGCGCCTCGTTCTCCAACCAGGTGCTGGCCCAGATCGAGCTGTGGAACAACCGCGCCGCCTACGAGGGCAAGGAGCCCACCGTCACCGTGCTGCCGAAGAAGCTCGACGAGCACGTCGCGCGGCTGCACCTGCCCGCGCTCGGTGTGCAGCTGACCGAGCTGACCAAGGTGCAGGCCGATTACATCGGCGTCCCGGTCGAGGGCCCCTACAAGAGCGACCACTACCGCTACTGAAAGGACCCCCTCCCTCCCCACCCTTCGCAGGCTCAGAGTGGGTCCCTGGGAGGGGGCCGGTTCCAGCCCAGACCAGGGCTGTTTCCGCACGTCAGGTAGTAGGGAAAGCGGCTCACCCGGATGGGTGGGCCGCTTTCCTTGCGTGACAGGGGAGAATGGGGATCGTGCCGCCTACCGCTCCCCAGAACGGGCCCAGTCGTGGCCGTGTCCTGGTCGTCGACGACGACGCCGCCCTCGCCGAGATGCTCGGCATCGTGCTGCGCCGGGAGGGCTACGAACCGGCGTTCGTCTCCGACGGCAACCGCGCCGTGGGCGTCTTCCAGCAGACCCGCCCCGACCTGGTGCTGCTGGACCTGATGCTGCCCGGCCGCAACGGCCTGCAGATCTGCCAGGACATCCGCACGCAGTCGACGGTGCCGATCGTGATGCTCACCGCCAAGGGCGACACCATCGACGTCGTCCAGGGGCTCGAGGCCGGCGCCGACGACTACGTCACCAAGCCGTTCAAGCCGGTCGAGCTCGTCGCCCGGGTGCGCGCGCAGCTGCGCCGCGGGGAGACGGGGCAGGCCGAAAGCCTGTCGATCGGTGACGTGCAGATCGACGTGCCGGCGCACCAGGTGACGCGCGACGGCGTGCCGATCGCCCTCACCCCGCTGGAGTTCGACCTGCTGGTGGCCCTGGCCCGCAAGCCCCGCCAGGTGTTCACCCGCGAGCTCCTGCTCGAGCAGGTGTGGGGCTACCGCCACGCCGCCGACACGCGGCTGGTCAACGTCCACGTGCAGCGGCTGCGCGCCAAGATCGAGAAGGATCCGGAGCGGCCCGAGATCGTGCTGACGGTCCGGGGTGTCGGCTACAAGGCCGGGCCGCCGTGAGCCGGAACTGCCCGACAATGGGTGCGTGACCGCCACCCGGACGCCTCCTGCGGGGCCCGGCACGACCGGGCCCCCGCCGGAACCCTCGCGCCCGCTGGGCAGCGGCGCGGCGGCGGCTGCACGACGGCTGCGCCGGCGCGGCGGCGCCCTCCGCCGCTGGCTGCTCCGGACCACCCGCCCCTGGGTGCGGCGCGCCGTGCACGCCTGGCGCTCGTCGCTGCAGGTGCGCATCGGGGCCATCACGATGGTGGTCGCCGGCACGGTCGTGATCATCGTGAGCATGGTGCTGTTCAGCCAGATCCGCGACCAGCTCCTGTCGGTCAAGCGCCAGGCGGCGATCGACCAGGCCCAGGCCGGGGTCGTCGAGGCGCAGGGCGAGGTCGTGAGCATCGCGACCGGCGACGCCTCGTCGGTGCGCTCCACCCTCGACCGCACCGGCCGGGCGCTGCTCCAGCGGGGCGGGGCAGCGGGCGACTTCGACGTCGTCATGATCTACCGGACCGGTGAGCGGGAGATCCCGGGCTCCAGCAGGTCGTTCATCTACCAGTCGCTCCCCGACGACCTGCGGGCCGACGTCGACGCCGGGAACCAGTCCTACAAGTACGACGAGATCCCCGACGAGAACGGCGACCCGCAGGCATCCCTGGTCTTCGGGGCGCCGGTGACCGTCGACACGGCGGGCGTGGCGCGGACCGAGCTGTACTACGTCTTCCCCCTCGCGCAGGAGGCCGAGAGCCTGTCGCTGATCCGCAGCACCGTGCTGATCAGCGGCCTCGCGCTCACCCTGTTCGTCGTCGGCATCGGGGTCCTGGTCACCAGGCTGGTGGTCGATCCCGTGCGGCGGGCCGCGGGGACCGCGCAGCGGCTGGCGGAGGGGCAGCTGGAGGAGCGGATGACGGTGCGGGGCGAGGACGACCTCGCCCGGCTGGCCACCAGCTTCAACGCGATGGCCGACAGCCTCCAGCGGCAGATCACGCAGCTGGAGAGCCTGTCGCAGCTGCAGCAGCGGTTCACCTCCGACGTCTCCCACGAGCTGCGCACCCCGCTGACCACCGTGCAGATGGCCGCCGACGTGCTGCACGAGGCGCGCGAGGACTTCCCACCGCACGTGGCGCGCTCGGCCGAGCTGCTGCGCGCCGAGCTGGACCGCTTCGAGGGCCTGCTCACCGACCTGCTCGAGATCAGCCGCTACGACGCCGGGGTCGCCGTCCTGGAGGCCGAGCCCACCGACCTGGGCGCGCTGGTCGCGCGGGTCGCGGCGGGGATGTACGCCCTCGCGGAGCGGCACGGGTGCGAGCTGGTCGTCGACCGGCCGGACGACGACGTCGTCGCCGAGGTGGACGCGCGCCGGGTGGAGCGCATCCTGCGCAACCTCGTCGGCAACGCGATCGAGCACGGCGCCGGCCGACCCGTCGTGATCACCCTGGCCGCCAGCCGCAGCGCCGCCGCGGTGACGGTGCGGGACCACGGTGTCGGGCTGAGCTCGGCCGACGCGCAGCACGTCTTCGACCGCTTCTGGCGCGCCGACCCGTCCCGGGTCCGCAGCGTCGGGGGAAGCGGGCTGGGCCTGTCGATCAGCCTGGAGGACGCCCGACTGCACGGCGGCTGGCTCCAGGTGTGGGGGCAGCCCGGGTCGGGCGCCCAGTTCCGGCTCACCGTGCCGCTGACCGTGGGCGGGGAGCTCACCAGCTCGCCGCTGCCGCTGCGGCCGACCACCCTGCGCCGCCCGGGGAGCCCGGCATGAACCGGCGCGCCGTCGTCCCGCTGCTCGCGGTGGCCGTGCTCGGGCTCACCTCCTGCTCGATCGTGCCGACGTCGTCCCCGACGGTCCAGATCACCCAGGCCCCGGAGCGGCCCTCCGCGAACGTGATCACCGAGCCGCTCTCGCCGATCACGGGCGCGACGCCCGAGGAGATCGTGCGCGGCTTCATCGACGCCTCTGCCAGCACCGTGCGCGGGCACCCCGTCGCCGTGGAGCACCTCACGCCCGACGCGGCGGCGTCGTGGTCCGACGCCGGGAAGATCTGGATCATCAGCCGCGACTACGCCACCGTCGCGTCCGAGGCCGGCACCGTCGCGGTCAGCGCCAACCTGGTCGGCACCATCGACGAGCGCGGGGTGTTCGCCGTCGCCGGGGCGGAGTCCTTCACCCGCCAGTTCAGCCTCGTGCAGATCGACGGCGAGTGGCGGATCACCAACCCGCCCGACGGGCTGATCATGCTGCAGCTCGACTTCGAGCGGCTCTACGACACCCTCGACGCCTACTTCCTGGACCCCACCGGCCAGCGGCTGGTGCCCGATCCGCGCCACCTGATCAGCGGAGAGGCCCAGCCGACGGCGCTCGTGGAGCGTCTGCTCGAAGGCCCGTCGGCCGCCCTGGCGCCGGGCGTGCGCAATCCGCTCGCCGGGGCCCAGCTGGCCCGCACGGTGACCATCGAGGGCCAGACCGCGGTGGTCGACCTCGTCGACGTGGACGTGGAGCCCGGCCCGGCGCTGGCCGAGCTCTGCGCCCAGATCACCTGGACCCTCGAGCAGCTGGACGACTTCCGCATCACCTCGGTGACCATCAGCATCGAGGGCGAGGTCGTGCGGCCCGACGACGTCCCGCGGCAGCAGACCACCGACGACTGGGCGCAGTTCGATCCCGACGCCGCTCCGGTGGACGCGGTGGGGCACTACCTGGACAACGGCGTGCTGCGCACGCTCCCGGAGGGCGCGCCCGCCCCGGGCCAGGTCGGCGACGGGGGCTACGGGCTCACGTCCGCCGCCGTCGCGGCCGACACCCGGACCAGGGAGCTCACCGTCGTGTTCGGCGTGCGGCCCGACCCCGCCGGCGCGCGGCTGTGGGCCGGGCCCTACGGGGGCGACCTCTCACCGCTGCCGCACGTCGGTGGGGCCTTCACCCCGCCCACCGTGGCGGCCACCGGCACGGAGGCGTGGACGGTTCGCGACGGCACCGAGATCCTCCGCGTACCCGCCGGCGCCCCGGCCGCCCAGGGCGTGGTCGCGCCTGACCTCCCCAACCTGGGGCGCGTGCAGGTGCTGGAGCTCTCGCCGGACGGGGTGCGCGCGGCCGTGGTCATCGCCGGGGCGGAGGGGTCGCGGCTCTACCTCGGCACCGTCGTGCGCTCCGACCCGGCCGGGATCGTCGAGGTCCGGGGGTTGCGGGAGGTGGCGCCGTCGCTGGGCCGCGTCGTCGACGTGGCCTGGCGGACCGCCGGGGAGCTGTGGGCGCTCGGCGACACGGGGGAGGGCCGCATCGGGCCGTACTCGGTCGGGGTCGACGGCTGGGGGCTGCTCCGGGAACGCACCAACGGGCTCCCGGGGGAACCGACCTCGCTCGCCGCGGCACCGGGGCGCCAGCCCCTGGTCGTGGCGAACGGCTTCCTCTGGCAGCGGTCGGGCGTCTCCTGGGTGACGCTGATCCGGGGCCGCGGGCCACTGCCCGGGTCAGCGCCCTTCTTCCCGCTCTAGGAAGCGGATCCACAACTTCCTCGCCCGCGCCGGACCCGGGCCGCCCACCGCCGAGGCTGGGCGGGTGGTCGGGGCGGTGTGGTCGGCGCTGGCCGACCTCGTGCTGCCGCGGACGTGCGCCGGCTGCGGGTTGCCCGGCGTCGTCCTGTGCCGGAGCTGCGCCGGCCTGCTGGCCCGGCCGCACCTGGCCACGCCGCGC
>NZ_LWUA01000292.1 GCF_005222955.1 Blastococcus sp. CCUG 61487
TGCGCCCGGTCGGCGACCCCGACGCCGACGCGCGCGCGGTCGCCGAGACCCTGGGCCGGGCGGTCCGGCTGCGCCCCGTGGAGGGCGCCGGCGCGGACGTGGCCGCCGTGCACCTGGTCTCCCGCCAGGCCATCGAGCGGGCCGCGGATGGCGAAGTGCCGGAAGGGTGCTCGGCGGAGGACCCGCGCGCCAACGTCCTGCTCGACCTCCCGGACGACGACGAGCGCAACTGGGTGGGGCGCACGGTCCGGATCGGCACCGCGGAGCTGAGGATCACCCGCACCCCGAAGCACTGCCTGGGCGTGTACGCGGAAGTGCGACAGCCCGGCGAGATCAGCGTCGGGGACGCCGTGCTGCTCTAGCCTCCGGCCGTGTCGCGCAGCCGAGCCGCCGTCGTCCTCGCGGTCCTGTCGCTCGCCGCGTGCTCGGGGGAGCAACCGGGGCGCGTGGCCGGACCCCCGGCCTCCTCGTCGGCCTCCTCGGCCCCGGCCCCGGAGAGCTTCACGCTGGTGGCCACCGGGGACGTGCTGGTGCACCAGGGCGGGCGGCTCACCGGTGGCGCCGAGCAGCCGGACGGCAGCCACGACTTCCGTCCGGTCTTCGCGCCGGTCGCCGGGATCATCGGCGCCGCCGACCTGGCGATCTGCCACCTGGAGACGCCGGTCGCCCCCGAGGGCGGGCCGTACCGGGGCTATCCGAGCTTCGCCGTGCAGCCGGAGATCGTCGACGCGCTCGCCGGCGCCGGCTACGACCTGTGCTCCACGGCCTCCAACCACAGCCTCGACGACGGCTTCGAGGGGCTGGTGCGGACGATCGACGCGCTGCGCTCGGCCGGGATCGCGCCCAGCGGTACGTACCGCAGCCAGGCCGAGAGCACCGCCGCCACCCTGGTCGACGTCGACGGGGTGAGGGTCGGGCACGTCGCGGCCACCTTCGGCCTCAACGGGGTGCCACTTCCGCCCGGGCGGGAGTGGTCGGTCGACGTCGTAGAGCCGCCCGATGTCGAGGCGATGCTCGCCGCCGCGGCGCGGGCCCGTGCCGCCGGTGCCCAGATGGTGGTGGCCACCCTGCACTGCTGCCGGGAGTACCAGCACGACCCGACAGCTGCGCAGGACGCCGCCGTCCGCACGCTGGTGGCCTCGCCGGACGTCGACCTGGTGCTCGGCCACCACGCGCACGTCGTCCAGCCGTTCGAACTGGTCGAGGGCGAGTGGGTGGCCCACGGGCTCGGCAACCACCTGGCCGAGCACGCGACCCGCGGCCACCCGACCGAGGACTCGGTGGCCGCCCGCTTCACCTTCACCCGCGGCCCCGACGGGCGGTTCGCCGTCTCGCGGGCCGAGGCGGTGCCGCTGACGATCGACCTGGGGCCCGACGCCGTCCGCATCGTGCCGGCCGGGCCGGAGGCGTTCGCCCGCATCGCCGCCGTCCTCGACCGGCGCGGCGCGGTGGCCGACGGACTGGAAGTCGTGCCGGGCTGACCGCGGCGTCGCACTAGGCTCGGGGCGCCTGTCCGTCCGACGTCTGGAGCGCCCTCGTGTCGACCCCGCCCTCGCCCACCTCTGTCGGCTCCGTCCGGGTGCCGGCCGGGACGACGGCGATGCAGGCGCTCAAGGACGGCGGCGTGCCGCTCAAGGGGCCCGACGGAGCGGTGGTCGTCCGCGACCTCGCGACCGGTGAGCTCAAGGACCTCGCCTGGACCCCGGACGCCGACGCCGACGTCGAGCCGGTCCCCGCCGCCAGCGCCGACGGCCGCGCGGTCATCCGGCACTCGACCGCGCACGTGCTGGCCCAGGCGGTGCAGGAGCTGTTCCCGGGCACCCGGCTGGGCATCGGCCCACCGGTGGAGAACGGCTTCTACTACGACTTCGACCCGGAGCGGCCGTTCACCCCCGAGGACCTGCAGGCCCTCGAGAAGAAGATGACCGAGATCGTCCGGGCCGGGCAGAACTTCTCCCGCCGCGAGATCAGCGACGCCGACGCGCAGGCCGAACTGGCGCACGAGCCGTACAAGCTGGAGCTGATCGGCCTCAAGGGTGGCGCGGACGACACCGAGGGCGCCAGCGCCGAGGTCGGCGGCGCCCAGCTGACCATGTACGACAACCTCGACCCGCGCACCGGTGAGCTGGTCTGGACCGACCTGTGCCGCGGGCCGCACCTGCCGCGGACCAACAACATCCCGGCGTTCAGCCTCACCCGCAGCGCGGCCGCCTACTGGCGGGGCAGCGAGAAGAACCCGCAGCTGCAGCGCATCTACGGCACCGCGTGGGAGAGCAAGGACGCGCACAAGGCGTACCTGGAGCACCTCGCGGAGGCCGAGCGCCGCGACCACCGGCGGCTGGGCGCGGAGCTGGACCTGTTCAGTTTCCCCGACGAGATCGGCTCCGGACTGGCTGTCTTCCACCCCAAGGGCGGGGTGGTCAAGCGGGAGATGGAGGACTACGTCCGCCGCCGGCACCTCGAGGAGGGCTTCGAGTACGTCGGCACCCCGCACATCAGCAAGGGCGGGCTGTTCGAGACCTCGGGGCACCTGCCGTACTACGAGGACACCATGTTCCCGGCCATGGAGCTGGACAACTCGAAGTACTACCTCAAGGCCATGAACTGCCCGATGCACAACCTGATCTTCAGGTCGCGCGGGCGGTCCTACCGCGAGCTGCCGCTGCGGTTGTTCGAGTTCGGCTCGGTGTACCGCTACGAGCAGTCCGGCGTCGTCCACGGGCTGACCCGGGTGCGCGGGCTGACCCAGGACGACTCGCACAGCTACGTCGCCCCGGAGCAGGCGCCGGGCGAGGTGCGCCACCTGCTGGCGTTCGTGCTGGGTCTTCTGCGCGACTTCGGGCTGGACGACTACTACCTGGAGCTGTCCACCCGCGACGACTCGGACAAGTTCATCGGGTCCGACGAGGAGTGGGCGGTCGCGACGGCGGTGCTCGAGGCGGCGGCCCGCGAGACCGGGCTGGAGCTCGTGCCCGACCCGGGTGGCGCGGCCTACTACGGGCCCAAGATCTCGGTGCAGGCGCGCGACGCCATCGGCCGGACCTGGCAGATGTCGACCATCCAGTACGACTTCAACCAGCCGGCCCGGTTCGGCCTGGAGTACACCTCCGCCGACGGCGGGCGGGAGCAGCCGGTGATGATCCACTCGGCCAAGTTCGGCTCGATCGAGCGGTTCTTCGGCGTGCTCACCGAGCACTACGCCGGCGCCTTCCCGGCCTGGCTGGCCCCCGTCCAGGTGGTGGGCATCCCGGTCACCGACGAGCAGGTGCCCTACCTGGCCGACGTCGCGCTGCGGCTGCGGTCCCAGGGCATCCGGGTCGAGATCGACGACTCCGACGACCGGATGCAGAAGAAGATCCGCACCGCCAGCAAGCAGAAGGTCCCGTTCGTGCTCATCGCCGGGGCGACCGACGCCGACGCCGGTGCGGTCTCCTTCCGCTACCGCGACGGCTCGCAGCGCAACGGGGTGCCGATCGACGATGCCGTCGCGCAGATCGCGGCCTGGGTCGCGGCCCGGCGCAACGCCGATCCCACCGCCGATCCCACCGCCGGCACCCCGCAGGTGGCCGGATGACCGACGGCACTCCCGGGCAGGCGTTCGAGCACCTGTGGACGCCCTACCGGATGGCCTACATCCGGGGCGAGGGCAAGCCCACCGGCGCCCACGACTGCCCGTTCTGCGTCATCCCGGCGATGAGCGACGAGGACGGCCTGGTCGTGGCCCGGGGGACGACGGTCTTCGCGGTGCTCAACCTCTACCCGTACAACGCCGGCCACCTGATGGTCGTGCCGTACCGGCACGTGCCCGACTACACCGACCTGACCGTCGAGGAGGTCGCCGAGCTCGGCGCGTTCACCCAGACCGCGATGCGGACCATCAGGGCCGTGGCCGGCGCGCACGGCTTCAACATCGGGATGAACCAGGGCTCGGTGGCCGGGGCGGGGATCGCCGACCATCTGCACCAGCACGCCGTGCCGCGCTGGGGCGGCGACACCAACTTCATGCCCGTCGTCGGGCTCACCCGGGTGCTGCCGCAGGTCCTGCGGGAGACCCGGGTCCTGCTCGCCGAGGCCTGGGCGGAACACGCCGCGGCGCCGGCCGCTGCCCAGCAGGCGGAGGGCTGATGCTCGGCGTCAACGCCCGGCCCGTCATCGCCAAGGTGGTCGCACCGGTGGTCCCCGCGCTGCAGCGCGCCGGGGTGACCCCGGACATGGTGACGATCACCGGCACCCTGGGGGCGGTCCTCTCCGCGGTGCTCCTCATCGGCAACGGCGAGCTGTTCTGGGGCGCCTTCGCCGTGTGGATGTTCGTGATGCTGGACATGCTCGACGGCGCGCTGGCCCGGGCCCGCGGCGGCGGCTCGGTGTTCGGCGCCGTCCTCGACTCGGTCGGCGACCGGGCCGCCGACGCCGCCATCTTCGGTGCGCTGGTCTGGTGGTTCTCCGGCGCGGGGGACAACCGGCTGATCGTGCTGCTGGCCCTGGTCTGCCTCGTGCTGGGCGTGCTCACCAGCTACATCAAGGCGCGCGCCGAGGGCGTCGGGCTCTCCTGCGACGTCGGCATCGTCGAGCGGACCGAGCGGCTGATCCTGGTGCTGGTCGGCACCGGGTTCACCGGCCTGGGCATCCCGTACGCGCTGCACGTCGCCCTCGTCGTCCTGGTCGCCGGCAGCGCGGTCACCGTGGTCCAGCGGATGATCGCCGTCCACCGCGGCGCCGGCGGTGCCTCCCTCCCGGCGCCCCCGCCGTCGTGACCGAGCCGGCGAGCCTGCGCAGCCGGATCTCCGGCCGGCTGACCGATGCCGGGTTCGCGGCCGGCTGGCGGGCGGTGCGCATGCTGCCCGAGCCGGTCGCACGGGCCGGCTTCGACCGGGCCGGCCGGTGGGCGGCCGGCCGGGACGGGACCGGCGTCCGCCAGCTGAAGGCGAACCTCCGGGTGGCCACCGGCGGCGCCCTGTCCGAAGCCGAGCTGGACGCGCTGACCGACCGGGCGATGAGCTCCTACGCGCGCTACTGGCAGGAGGCGTTCCGGCTGCCGACGCTCACCGCCGACCGCATCCGCCGCGACACCGTGCTCCCCGGGCTGGAGCACATCGTCCGTGCCCGTGAGCAGGGCCGCGGGGTGGTCGTCGCGCTGCCCCACAGCGGCAACTGGGACGCCGCCGGCGCGTGGTTCGTCGACTGGCTCGGCGGACCGTTCATGACCGTGGCCGAGCGCCTGAAGCCGGAGTCGCTGTACCGCCGCTTCCTCGAGTACCGCGAGACGCTGGGCTTCCGGGTGGTCCCGCTGACCGGTGGTGAGCGCCCGAGCTCCGAGGTGCTGCGGGACTGGCTGGCCGACGGCGGGGTCGCCTGCCTGCTCGTGGACCGGAACTTCGGCGCCGGCGGTCTCCCCGTGGAGTTCTTCGGCCGCCCGGCCACGATGCCGTCGGGGGCGGCGCTCCTGGCCGAGCGGACCGGGGCGGCCCTGGTGCCGGCCGTCTGCCAGTTCTCGGACGCCGGCTGGCTGGTCACCGTGCACCCCGAGATCCCGGTGCGGGGGGAGGGCCGGCTCAAGGACCGGGTGGCGACGGCGATGCAGGGGGTGGCCGACGCGTTCGCCGCGACGATCGCCACGCAGCCGGAGGACTGGCACATGCTCGGCCGGATCTGGGCCGACGTCCCGCCCGACCCGCCGCGCCGGGGCGCCGACCGGACAGCCGCCGGGGTGCGCTGATGCGCATCGGCCTGGTCTGCCCGTACCGCTGGGACGTCCCCGGCGGAGTGCAGTACCACGTGCGCGACCTCGCCGAGACGCTGCGCGGCCTGGGCCACCACGTCGAGGTGCTGACCCCGGCGGAGCGCGAGGAGTCGCTGACCGAGCCGTACCTCACCTTCGCCGGGCGCACGGTGCCCGTGCCCTACAACGGCTCGATGGCCAGCGTCCAGTTCGGCCCGGTGTCCGCCGCCCGGGTGAGCCGCTGGCTGCGGGAGGGCCGGTTCGACGTCGTGCACGTCCACGAACCGGCGCCCCCGTCGGTCTCCCTGCTGGTGTGCATGATCGCCGACGGTCCGATCGTGGCCACCTTCCACGCGGCCACGATCCGGTCGAAGGTGCTGGCCGCGTTCGGCCCGATGGCGCGCCCGTGGCTCGAGCGGATCAGCGGCCGGATCGCCGTCTCGGACTTCGCCCGCCGGGTGCAGGTCGAGCACCTGGGCGGCGACGCGGTGATCATCCCCAACGGGGTGCACGTCGACGCCTTCGCCGAGGGGCCGACGCTGCCCGGGGTGGGCGGGGACCCGGACCGCCCGGTCGTCGGCTTCCTCGGCCGCTACGACGAGCCCCGCAAGGGGCTCCCGGTGCTGCTCGAGGCGATGCGCGGGGTCGTCCGCCACCATCCGGGCGCGCGGCTGCTCGTCGCCGGGCGCGGGAACGCCGACCAGCTGTGGCGGCTCGTGGGGCCCGACCTGCGGCCGCACGTCGAGCTGCTCGGCGAGGTGTCGGAGGCGGACAAGGCCGCGTTCCTCCGCTCGGTCGACGTCTACTGCGCGCCCAACCTGCTCGGCGAGTCCTTCGGCGTGATCCTCATCGAGGCGATGGCCGCCGGCGCCCCCGTCGTCGCCAGCGACCTGGACGCCTTCGCCCGCGTGCTCGACGACGGCGGCGCGGGGCTGCTGGTGCCGAGGGGCAGCGCGGACGCGCTCGAGCGGGCGCTCCGGCAGCTGCTGGCCGACCCCGCCGAGCGGGCCCGGCTGTCGGCCCGCGGGTCGGAGGTCGCCCGGACCTACGACTGGCAGGTGCTCGCCCGGCGCATCCTCGCCGTCTACGAGACCGTCGTCCGGCCGCGGAGCTCCCACGGGCGGCGGGAGGACCAGTAGCCTCCGGCCTCATGGGTGCCGAGCCATGGGTGTGGATCGCCGTCGCGGTCGTCCTCGCCCTGCTGGCGTGGGCCGCGTGGACCGCGGTCCGGTTGAGCCGCCTGGAGGGCCGTGTCGCCCGGGCGCGGGCCGCGCTGGAGACGCAGCTCCAGCGGCGCGCCGCGCTGGCCGCGGACCTCGCCGCGGAGCACGCGCGCGAACTGGGCGAGGAGCGCGCCCGTGCCCTGGCGCGGGCGGCCGCCGACGCGCTGTCCGCGACGGGGGACCGGGAGGCGGCCGAGAACGCGCTGGGCCGTGAGCTGCGCGATCTGGCGCCCGACCTCTCGGGCATC
Source organism: Blastococcus sp. CCUG 61487 (assembly GCF_005222955.1). Classification (GTDB taxonomy): domain Bacteria; phylum Actinomycetota; class Actinomycetes; order Mycobacteriales; family Geodermatophilaceae; genus Blastococcus. Next base: position 7,191 of record NZ_LWUA01000292.1, read on the forward strand.
CCGTCCGCGGTGCTGACCGAGCTGGCGGCCACCCGCACGCGGGTGGCCCTGGCCCGGCGGTTCTACAACGACGCGGTGCGCGACACCCAGGCCCTCCGCCGGCGCCGGCTGCCCCGCCTGCTGCGGGTGCACGCCGGCCGGCCGCTGCCCCGGTACTTCGACATCGACGACCGGCTCGAGGCGGTCCCGACCGGCGCCGGGAGCAGGTCGGCCGATCGGCCGTAGGATCCAGCCGTCCCGCACTTCGTCGAGCGTTAGGCCGTCCCCGTGTCCGAGTCCACGCCCTCCACCGGAACCGACCGCGTCAAGCGCGGGATGGCCGAGCAGCTCAAGGGCGGCGTCATCATGGACGTCGTCACCCCGGAGCAGGCGAAGATCGCCGAGGACGCCGGCGCCGTGGCCGTGATGGCCCTGGAGCGGGTGCCGGCCGACATCCGGGCCGAGGGCGGCGTCTCGCGGATGAGCGACCCCGACATGATCGACGGGATCATCGCGGCGGTCTCGGTCCCGGTCATGGCCAAGGCCCGCATCGGGCACTTCGTCGAGGCGCAGGTGCTGCAGGCGCTCGGCGTCGACTACATCGACGAGTCCGAGGTGCTCACCCCGGCCGACGAGGCGCACCACATCGACAAGCACGCGTTCACCGTGCCGTTCGTCTGCGGCGCGACCGACCTCGGCGAGGCGCTGCGCCGGATCTCCGAGGGCGCGGCGATGATCCGCTCCAAGGGCGAGGCGGGCACCGGCAACGTGGTCGAGGCGACCCGGCACATGCGGTCCATCCGCGCCGGGATCAAGGCACTCGGCACGCTGGACGAGACCGAGCTGTTCGTGGCGGCCAAGGAGCTCCGCGCGCCGTACGACCTCGTGGCCGAGGTGGCGCGCCTGGGCAAGCTGCCGGTCGTGCTGTTCACCGCCGGCGGCATCGCCACCCCGGCGGACGCCGCGATGATGATGCAGCTCGGCGCCGAGGGGGTCTTCGTGGGCTCCGGGATCTTCAAGTCCGGTGACCCGGCGCAGCGGGCCGCGGCGATCGTGCAGGCGACGACCTTCCACGACGACCCCGACGTCATCGCCAAGGTCTCCCGGGGGCTGGGCGAGCCGATGGTCGGCATCAACGTCGCCACGCTGCCCGACAGCGAGCGGTACGCCACCCGCGGGTGGTGACCCGGCCGCGGATCGGGGTGCTCGCCCTCCAGGGCGACGTCCGCGAGCACCTGGCCGCGCTGCGCGAGCAGGGGGCCGACGTCGTCCCCGTGCGCCGTCCCGAGGAGCTGGCCGCCGTCGACGGCGTCGTGCTGCCCGGTGGCGAGTCGACCACCATCGCCAAGCTCGCGGCCCGGTTCGGACTGCTCGAGCCGCTGCGCGCCGCGGTGCGCGCGGGCCTGCCGGCCTACGGCTCGTGCGCCGGGATGATCCTGCTGGCCGACCGGCTGCTCGACGCCCCGCCGGACCAGGAGACGGTCGGTGGCCTGGACGTGACCGTCCGGCGCAACGCCTTCGGCCGGCAGGTCGACTCCTTCGAGTCCGAGATCGCCCTGGCCGGGCTGGCCGGCGGGCCGCTGCACGCCGTGTTCATCCGGGCTCCGTGGGTCGAGGAGGCCGGGGAGGGGGTCGCCGTCCTCGGCCGGGTCGTCGGTGGCGCGGCCGACGGTAGGATCGTCGCCGTCCGCCAGGGGAACCTGGTGGCCACCAGCTTCCACCCGGAACTCACCGGGGATCGCCGGGTGCACGCGCTGTTCGTCGACATCGTCCGCCGTCGCCTGGCCGAGCGGGCGAGCACCAGCGAGGAGAGCACATGAGCGGCCATTCCAAGTGGGCGACGACCAAGCACAAGAAGGCCGGCATCGACGCCAAGCGGGGCAAGCTCTTCGCGAAGCTGATCAAGAACATCGAGGTCGCCGCGCGCACCGGCGGTGGTGACCCGGCCGGCAACCCGACGCTGTTCGACGCCATCCAGAAGGCGAAGAAGAGCTCGGTGCCCAACGACAACATCGACCGGGCGGTCAAGCGCGGTTCCGGCGCGGAGGCCGGTGGCGTCGACTACCAGGGCATCACCTACGAGGGCTACGCCGCGGGCGGTGTCGCCGTCCTCATCGAGTGCCTGACCGACAACAAGAACCGCTCGGCGATGGAGGTCCGCACCGCCATGACCCGCAACGGTGGGTCCATGGCCGACCCCGGGTCGGTGTCCTACCTGTTCTCCCGCAAGGGCGTCGTCGTGGTGCCCGCGGCGGACGGCGTGGACGAGGACAGCGTGCTCCTGGCGGTCCTGGACGCCGGCGCCGAGGAGGTGCGCGACCTCGGCGACGCCTTCGAGGTGGTCTGCGAGCCGGGTGACCTCGTGGCGGTCCGCACGGCGCTGCAGGACGCAGGCATCGACTACGACTCGGCGGACATGGGGTTCCTGCCCAGCGTGCAGGTCGAGCTGGACGAGGAGACGGCGGGCAAGGTCTTCCGGCTGATCGACGCGCTCGAGGACCTCGACGACGTGCAGAACGTCTACGCCAACTACGAGGTGTCGGACGAGATCATGGAGAAGGTCACCGCCGACGCCTAGGGCGTGTCGGGGCCCGGCCCTGTCCGCCCTTCCGGTTAGCGTGGGTCGAACATCCGTTCGGCTCGCACCAGGAGGCGTCGCATGCGCGTGCTCGGCATCGACCCGGGCCTCACCCGGTGCGGCTGGGGAGTGGTCGACGGGCGGCCCGGTGCGCGGCCGACCGCCGTCGGCGTGGGTGTCGTGCGCACGATGGCCGACCTGGACCTCGAGCTGCGGCTGCTCGAACTGCACACCGCGGTCACCGCGCTGCTGCGCACCCACCGGCCCGACGTCGTGGCGATCGAGCGGGTCTTCACCCAGAACAACAAGGGCACCGCGACCGGCACGGCGCAGGCAGCGGGGGTGGCCGCGCTCGCCGCCGCGCAGGCCGACCGGCCGGTCGCCTGGCACACGCCCAGCGAGGTCAAGGCGGCGATCTCCGGCAACGGACGCGCGGACAAGGAGCAGGTCACCCTGATGGTCACCCGAGTGCTCGGCCTCGCCGAGGCGCCCAAGCCGGCCGACGCGGCCGACGCGCTCGCGCTGGCGGTCTGCCACGCCTGGCGCGGCCCGGCGCAGCAGCGGCTGCGCTCCGCCGCGATCGCCGGCGGCATCGGCGCACCCGTCGTGCCGCGCACGCTGCCCCGCTGGCAGGGGGTGGCCGCGCGATGATCGCCTCGGTGAACGGCCGGGTCGCCGCCGTCTCGCCCGACGGCGCCGTCGTCGAGGTGGGCGGGGTGGGCCTGGCGGTGCAGTGCACGCCCGGCACGATCGCGCGGCTCCAGGTGGGGGAGAACGCGCGGCTGTCGACCAGCCTGGTCGTGCGCGAGGACTCGCTGACCCTCTACGGCTTCGCCGACGACGACGAGCGCTCCCTGTTCGAGCTGCTGCAGACCGCCAACGGCGTCGGCCCACGGCTGGCCCAGGCGGTGCTGGCCATCCACCCACCCCGGGAGGTGCGCCGGGCGGTGTCCATGGCCGACGTGAAGGCGCTCATGCAGGTGCCGGGCATCGGCAAGAAGGGCGCCGAGCGGCTGATCCTGGAGCTGCGCGACAGGCTGGGCTCGGTCACCACCGACACCTCGCTGGACGGCCCCGCGCCGGCCGGGCTGCCCGCGGTCACCCCCGTCGCTCCGTGGCGCGACCAGCTCACCTCCGCCCTGGTCGGGCTGGGCTGGACGGCCAAGGAGGCGGAGACCGCGCTGACCCAGCTGGCCCCCGTGGCCGACGCGCAGATCGTGGAGACCGGCTCGGTCGAGGTCGCGGTCCTCCTCCGCCAGGCGCTGCAACTGCTGGGTCGGTCCTGATGTCCTCCTTCGACAGGTCGCTCACCGGGGAGGTCAGCGGCGACCTCGGTCAGGAGTGGGCGGTGTCGCCGCAGGCCGGTGACGAGGAGCGGGTGGTCGAGTCGGCGTTGCGGCCGCACTCGCTGCACGACTTCATCGGCCAGCCCAAGGTCGCCCGGCAGCTGGCGCTGGTCCTGGAGGGCGCCAAGCGGCGCGGCCGCCCGCCGGACCACGTCCTGCTGTCCGGCCCGCCCGGGCTCGGCAAGACCAGCCTCGCCCTGATCATCGGCTCGGAGCTGGGGACGGCGGTGAAGATCACCAGCGGCCCGGCGATCGAGCGCTCCGGCGACCTCGCCGCGATGCTGTCCAACCTCGCGCCCGGTGACGTGCTGTTCATCGACGAGATCCACCGGATCGCGCGGCCCGCCGAAGAACTGCTGTACATGGCGATGGAGGACTTCCGGGTCGACGTCGTCGTCGGCAAGGGGCCCGGTGCCACCGCCATCCCGCTCGACATCAACCCGTTCACGCTGGTCGGGGCCACCACCCGGGCCGGGCTGCTGACCGGGCCGCTGCGCGACCGGTTCGGGTTCGTCGGGCAGATGGAGTTCTACGAGCCCGCCGAGCTGCAGCAGGTCCTGGCCCGCAGCGCCGACCTGCTGGGCGTCGAGCTCACCGACGAGGGATCGGCCGAGATCGCCGGCCGCTCTCGGGGCACCCCGCGCATCGCCAACAGGTTGCTGCGCCGGGTCCGCGACTACGCCGAGGTCGAGGCCGACGGGCGGGTCACCCGCGAGGTCGCCGAGGCCGCGCTGGCCCTCTACGACGTCGACCACCTCGGCCTGGACCGGCTCGACCGCGCCGTCCTGGAGGCGCTGGTCGGGAAGTTCGGCGGCGGCCCCGTGGGGGTGGCCACCCTCGCGGTCGCCGTGGGGGAGGAGCCGCACACCGTCGAGGAGGTGTGCGAGCCGTTCCTCGTCCGTGCCGGGCTGCTGGCGCGCACCCCCCGCGGACGCGTGGCCACGGAGGCGGCGTGGCACCACCTGGGCCGGCAAGTGCCCCGGGGTGGGATACCGCTCGGCCGGGTCTCCGTCGACCCACCCGGCGCGGGGGCGTCGGCGGAGCCGTTGTTCGACGCCTAGACTCACCCCTCGCTGGCGCGCAACTCGGAAGGCCGCGGCCGTGTGCGTCCCGACGGGGTCGCCACGCGCCCCGCCCGAGAGGCGGCGAGCGACCGACGCACCCGAGCGGTCTCCCGGACCGCACCGACCGCGGGGCAGCACCCGCGGCAGAGAGGCAACACCCGTGGATCCCTTTCTCCTGATCATGCTGGCGCTGCTGGCCGTGGTGCTGTTCGTGCTCCCGGCACGCCAGCGCAAGACCATGCAGCAGCGGGCCCAGGCCCTGCAGGAGGCGCTGACGATCGGTACGCCGGTCATGACCACCAGCGGTATCCACGCGACGGTGGCGGCGCTGGGCGAGACGACGGTCGACCTGGAGCTCGCGCCCGGCGTCGTCGTCACCTTCGCGCGGCCGGCGATCCTCGAGATCCGCCAGCCCGCGGGCGGCACGACCGGGATCGACGGTGACGGCGCGACCGGCGCCCGCCCCGGCGACGACCTGCCCTGAGCGGGGAGAAGCAGACAGTGGACCTCCGCACCGACGGCACCCTGCCGCTGGACGAGCAGATCGCCGCGCTCACCGTCGACATCCCCGACCACCCCGAGCCCGGGGTGCTCTTCCGCGACCTCACGCCCGTCTTCGCCGACGGGCCGGCGTTCCGGCGCGTGGTCGAGGGCCTGGCCGCGCCGGCCGACTCCGACCCGCGCGCGGCGGCCGTCGGCGGGGACGACAGCGATCGCCCGCCGTTCGACGTCGTCGTCGGCGTGGAGGCCCGCGGGTTCCTGCTCGCCGCCGCCGTCGCGCACGCCGCGGGCGTCGGGGTGGTCCTGGTCCGCAAGGCCGGGAAGCTGCCCCGCGAGCGGATCGCCGCCGACTACTCGCTCGAGTACGGCACCGCGACCCTCGAGCTGCACTCCGACGCCCTGAAGCCCGGCCAGCGGGTGCTGGTGGTCGATGACGTGCTCGCCACGGGCGGCACGCTCGCCGCGACCGTCGCCCTGGTGGAGCAGCTCGGCGCCGTCGTCACCGCCGTCTCGGTGGTCGTGGAGCTGACCGAGCTGGGTGGTCGCCAGCGCCTGGCGCCGCACGCCGTCCACGCCCTCTGGACCACCTGACAGGGGGAGAGGCGACCCCGGCCCGGTCCGGATGGGCGGCCCACCCGGCTAGCATGGGGAGGGTCTGTCTCTCCTCGAACCCGCAGGAGTCGCCGTGGCCTCCGACGTAGCCGCCGACGCCGCTCCCGCACGCCCCGGCCCGCCCGGTTCGACGACCGCCGATCCGGCCGCCTCCGCGCCCGGGACAGGCACCCCGGACGAGAAGACACGCCGTCCTCCGCTCCCACCGCTGCCGGCGCGACCCGGGGTGCGCCGCCCGGACGACGTCGGTTCGGAGCCCGGCGACGCCGAGCCCGGCGCCCCGCGCCGCCGCGTGCGCGACCGGCTCGCCCGCCGGATCGTGGCCGGCCAGCGCAGCACCGTCGTCCGTCCGGTGCTCGAGCCGCTGGCCGCGCTGCACCGGCAGAACCATCCGAAGGCCGATCTGGCGCTGCTCCAGCGGGCCTACGACGTCGCGGAGACCGCGCACGCCGGCCAGAAGCGGAAGAGCGGCGACCCCTACATCACCCACCCGCTCGCCGTCGCCACGATCCTGGCCGGCCTGGGCATGGACACCACCACCCTGGTCGCGGCGCTGCTGCACGACACGGTCGAGGACACCGGCGTCACGCTGGACACCATCGCCGGGGACTTCGGCACCGAGGTCGCCCACCTCGTCGACGGCGTCACCAAGATCGACAAGGTGAAGCTGGGCGACGCCGCCCAGGCCGAGACGATCCGCAAGATGATCGTCGCGATGTCGCGGGACCCGCGCGTCCTGGTCATCAAGCTCGCCGACCGGCTGCACAACATGCGCACGCTGCGCTTCCTCCCGCCGGAGAAGCAGGAGAAGAAGGCGCGCGAGACGCTGGAGATCCTCGCCCCGCTGGCCCACCGGCTCGGCATGAACACGATCAAGTGGGAGCTGGAGGACCTCGCGTTCGCCACGCTCTACCCGAAGCGGTACGACGAGATCGTCCGCCTGGTCGCCGAGCGGGCGCCGTCCCGGGACACCTACCTCGCCGAGGTGACCTCCGCGGTCACCGAGCAGCTCAAGGCGGCGAAGATCGAGGCGATCGTCACCGGCCGGCCCAAGCACTACTACTCGATCTACCAGAAGATGATCGTGCGCGGCCGCGACTTCACCGACATCTGGGACCTCGTCGGCATCCGGATCCTGGTCGACTCGGTCCGCGACTGCTACGCAGCACTCGGCATCATGCACGCGCACTGGCAGCCGGTGCCCGGGCGCTTCAAGGACTTCGTGGCGATGCCGAAGTTCAACATGTACCAGTCGCTGCACACCACGGTGATCGGGCCGCAGGGCAAGCCGGTCGAGCTGCAGATCCGCACGCACGACATGCACCGCACCGCGGAGTTCGGCATCGCGGCGCACTGGAAGTACAAGGAGAAGGCCCGGGCGGGCGGCAAGCCCAGCGCCGGCGAGTTCGGCGCACCTGCCAAGGCCGGCACGCCCGAGGACATGCTGTGGCTGCGCCAGCTGCTCGACTGGCAGCGGGAGGCGCAGGAGCCCGGCGAGTTCCTCGAGACGCTGCGCTACGACCTCGGTCCGCAGGAGGTCTTCGTCTTCACGCCCAAGGGCGACGTGATCAGCCTGCCGGGCGAGTCGACGCCGGTGGACTTCGCCTACGCGGTGCACACCGAGGTCGGCCACCGCACTATCGGCGCCCGGGTCAACGGCTCGCTGGTCTCGCTGGACAGCACGCTCTCCAACGGCGACGTCGTCGAGGTCTTCACGTCGAAGTCGCCCACGGCCGGTCCCTCGCAGGACTGGCTGTCCTTCGTCGGCTCCTCGCGGGCACGGACCAAGATCCGGCAGTGGTTCACCAAGGAGCGCCGCGAGGACGCCGTCGACGCGGGCAAGGACGCGCTCACCCGGGCCATGCGGAAGGCCGGGCTGCCGCTGCAGCGGCTGCTCGGCGGCGAGGCGCTCTCCACGCTGGCCAAGGACCTCCGCTACGCCGACGTCACCGCGCTGTACGCGGCGGTGGGGGAGAACCAGATCTCCGCCACCTCGGTGGTCGAGAAGCTGATCGCCGCGATGGGCGGCACCGAGGGCGCGGTCGAGGACATCGCCGAGACCGCGATCCCCACCAGCCGGCCCAGCCCGCGCCGCTCGGCCGGCGGCGACCCCGGCGTCGTCGTCCACGGCATGTCCGACGTGTGGGCCAAGCTCGCCAAGTGCTGCACCCCGGTCCCGGGCGACGACATCCTCGGCTTCGTCACCCGCGGTGGCGGGGTGAGCGTGCACCGCACCGACTGCACGAACGCCGACGACCTGCAGCGCAAGCCGGAGCGGCTGGTCGAGGTCGAGTGGGGCTCCCAGCCCGGATCGATGTTCCTCGTCGCGATCCAGGTCGAGGCGCTCGACCGGCACCGGCTGCTCTCCGACGTCACCAAGGCGCTGGCCGACGAGCGGGTCAACATCCTGTCGGCGTCGGTGCAGACCAGCCGCGACCGCGTGGCGATCAGCCGGTTCACCTTCGAGCTGGCCGACCCCGCGCACCTGGGTGCGGTGCTGCAGACGGTGCGCAACGTGGACGGCGTCTTCGACGTCGAGCGCGTCACCGCCTGACGGCTCCCGCTGGGATCAGGTCCCCTGATCGTCGCGCGTCCTCCCTCGCCGCCCACCACGAGGGAGGACGCTCGGACGTGAGGGAGGACGCCGCTTCCAGGCTCAGCCGGCGACGGTCATCGACTCGATGGTGACCGGCTCGGCCGGGGCGCCGTCGCTGGCGCCACCCTCGATGCCCGCCGCCGCGATCGCGTCGAGCACGGCGAGGCCGGCCTCGTCGATGGTGCCGACGACGGTGTAGTTCGGGTTGCCCTCGAGGCTGTCGCCGTAGACGAGGAAGAACTGGCTGGCGTCGAAGCCCTGCCCGGAGTTGGCCATCGCGATCGTCCCGCGCGGGTAGGTCTCCGAGCCCGTGGCCGCGGTCGGGTACTCGAACGCCGCGCCACCGCGGCCGGTGCCGCTCGGGTCGCCGCACTGCAGCACCTGCAGGCCGGGGCTGTCGGTGAGCCGGTGGCAGCCCGTGCCGTCGAAGAAGCCCTGCTCGGCGAGGTGGACGAGCGCGCCGGCCGCGCACGGCGCTGCGCCGCGGTCGAGTTCGAGGCCGATGTCGCCGACGCCGGTCGTCATGGTCACCGTCTGCGTGCCGCTGGTGGGCTGGTCGTCCGACGGCAGCTCCACCTCGGTGAGGTTCGGGTTCGCCGCGGCGTCGCGCGGGCTGTACGTGCAGGTGGACGCCGACGCCTCGGGCGCGTCGTCGTCGTCGGAGGAGAGCGCGCCCACGATCAGCAGAGCCACGCCGACGACGACGACGGCGGCGACGGCGGCCAGGGTGATGCCGAGGTTGCGACGACGCTTCTGCGCCTGCTCGGCGCGCCGCTCCAGCTGCCGCTGCAGGTGGCGCTGGGCAGCCTCGCGGCGCTGCTTGTTCGTGGGCACGGTCGGACTCCTCGGACGGGCGCGGTGCTCGGGCGTCGGCGGCGGGGCGATGTCACGGAGCCGCCCGCTCGACGCGATCGACGACGGATTCTAGGGGGCCGGGCTGGGCGTGCCCTGGCACGGCCGACGTCCGGCGCGCGCCCGCGTAACCTGCACGGGTGCTCATCCGCTCGTTCCCCGCAGGCGCCTTCGGCACCAACTGCTACGCCGTGGCCTCGGGCCCCGGGCAGGAGTGCGTCGTCGTCGATCCCGGCATGGACGCCGTCGAACCGCTGGCGCAGATGCTGGCCGACGACGGCCTCAAGCCGGTGGCTGTGGTGCTGACCCACGGCCACCTGGACCACACGTTCTCCGTGCTGCCGGTCTGCGACGGCTACGACATCCCCGCCTACCTGCACCCCGACGACCTCGGCATGATCGCCGACCCGGTGCGCTGGCACGGCCCGCAGCTGGCGCCGCTCATCACCGGGCTGCGCCTCCCGGACCCCAGCGACATCAAGACGCTGGACGACGGCGCGGTCCTGTCGCTGGCGGGGGTCGACCTGACGGTGCGGCACGCGCCCGGTCACACCCAGGGGTCGGTGATGTTCTCGATCGACCTCGGCGAGGCCCCGGGCCTGCTCGCCGGCGACGTGCTGTTCGCGGGGTCGGTCGGCCGCGTCGACCTGCCGGGCGGCTCGTGGGACGCGATGCTCACCTCGCTGCGCGACGTCGTCCTCCCGCTGGACGACGAGACGATCGTGCTGCCCGGCCACGGCCCGGCCACGACCATCGGCCGGGAGCGCGCCACCAACCCGTACCTGGCGGAGGCGGCGCAGGCGCCGAAGGGGCGGGGGCTCTAGATGGCCGGCATGACCGCGCCCAAGGGCACCTTCGACATCCTGCCGCCGGACTCCGCGCGGTTCCTCGCCGTCCGGGACACCCTCACCGCGCCGCTGCGGCGCGCCGGCTACGGCTACATCGAGGCGCCGGCGTTCGAGGCCACCGAGGTCTTCTCCCGGGGCGTCGGTGAATCCACCGACGTCGTCACCAAGGAGATGTACACCTTCACGGACCGCGGCGGCCGGTCGCTGACGCTGCGCCCCGAGCTCACCGCCGGGCTGATGCGCGCCTTCATCGAGCACCGGCTCTACGACGGCGCGCTCCCGGTCAAGCTGTGGAGCGTCGGGTCCGCGTTCCGCTACGAGCGGCCGCAGGCCGGCCGCTACCGCCACTTCACCCAGGTCGACTGCGAGGCGCTCGGGGTCGACGACCCGGCGCTGGACGCCGAGGTCGTGGCGCTCGGCGTCCAGGGCTTCCGCGACCTGGGGCTCACCGACTTCGAGCTGCTGCTCACCTCGCTCGGCGACGCCACCGACCGCCCCGCCTACCGGGAGAAGCTCGTCGCCCACCTCGCGAAGCTCGACCTGGACGAGGAGACGCGGCAGCGCGCGCAGATCAACCCGCTGCGGGTGCTCGACGACAAGCGGCCCGAGGTGCAGGCGCAGCTCGACGACGCCCCGCTGATGGTCGACCACCTGTCCGACAGCACCCGCGCGCACTACGACGCCGTCCGCCAGCACCTCACCGACCTCGGGGTCCGCTGGACCGAGGCGCCGCGGCTGGTGCGCGGGCTGGACTACTACACGAAGACGACGTTCGAGTTCGTCCACCACGGCCTCGGCGCGCAGTCGGCGATCGGCGGCGGCGGGCGCTACGACGGCCTCTCCGCCGCCCTGGGCGGCCCCGACCTGTCGGGGATCGGCTACGCCGTCGGCGTCGACCGCACGCTGCTCGCCGTGGCGGCCGAGGGGCTCGACATCGGGACGACGGCGGCGGTCCAGGCGTTCGTCGTGCCGCTGGGCGCCGAGGCCAAGCGGCTCGCCGTCCGGCTGGTCGGGCAGCTGCGCGAGGCCGGCGTCGCGGCGGACACGGTGTACGGCGACCGCGGCCTCAAGGGCGCGATGAAGGCCGCCGACCGCTCGGGCGCCTCGCACGTCCTCGTCGTCGGCGAGCGGGACCTCGCCGAGGGCGTGGGCCAGCTCAAGGACCTGCGCACCGGCGAGCAGACCGCCGTCCCCGTCGCCGACCTGTTCGACACCGTGCGCGCCGCGGTCGGCTCCTGACCTCCCGCTCCACCCGATCCGAGAGAGAGACCCACACGTGCTCCGCAGCCATGACGCCGGAACCCTCCGCGCGTCCGACGCAGGAACCACCGTCACCCTCGCCGGCTGGGTGGCCCGCCGCCGCGACCACGGGGGCGTGGTCTTCCTCGACCTGCGCGACGCGTCGGGCTACGTGCAGGTGGTCGTGCGCGAGGAGGAGGCGCACCACCTGCGCAACGAGTACTGCGTGCTCGTGACCGGCGAGGTGCGCCGCCGTCCGGAGGGCAACGAGAACCCGGAGCTGCCCACCGGCGAGATCGAGGTGGCGACGACGTCGCTGGAGGTGCTCAGCCAGTCCGAGCCGCTGCCGTTCCCGATCGACGACCACGTCGAGGTCGGCGAGGAGACGCGGTTGCGGCACCGCTACCTGGACCTGCGCCGTTCCGGGCCGGCCGCCGCGATGCGGCTGCGCAGCGAGGTGAACCGGGCCGCCCGCACCGTGCTGGAGGGCGCCGGGTTCGTCGAGATCGAGACGCCGACGCTGACCCGCTCCACCCCCGAGGGCGCCCGCGACTTCCTGGTGCCGGCCCGCCTGCAGCCGGGCAGCTGGTACGCCCTGCCGCAGTCCCCGCAGCTGTTCAAGCAGCTGCTCATGGTCGCCGGGATGGAGCGGTACTACCAGATCGCCCGCTGCTACCGGGACGAGGACTTCCGGGCCGACCGGCAGCCGGAGTTCACCCAGCTGGACATCGAGATGAGCTTCGTCGAGCAGGACGACGTCATCGCGGTGGGGGAGCAGATCGTCGCGGCGCTGTGGGCGCTGATCGGCGTCGAGATCCCGCTGCCGATCCCGCGGATCACCTACGCCGAGTCGATGCGCCGGTACGGCAACGACAAGCCCGACCTGCGCTTCGGTGTCGAGCTGGTCGAGTGCGCCGAGTTCTTCGCCGAGACGCCGTTCCGCGTGTTCCAGGCGCCCTACGTCGGCGCGGTGGTCATGCCCGGCGGGGCCTCGCAGCCGCGCAAGCAGCTCGACGCCTGGCAGGAGTTCGCGAAGCAGCGCGGCCACCGCGGGCTGGCCTACGTCCTCGTGCAGGAGGACGGCTCGCTGGCGGGGCCGGTCGCGAAGAACCTGTCGGACGCCGAGCGCGCCGGCATCGTGGCCCACGTCGGCGCCGCACCCGGCGACTGCATCTTCTTCGCGGCGGGCGAGCCGGCGCCGGCCCGCAGCCTGCTGGCCGCCGTCCGGCTCGAGATCGGCGCGCGCTGCGGGCTGATCGACGAGAGCCGGTGGGAGTTCGTCTGGGTGGTCGACGCCCCGCTGTTCGAGCCCGCGGGGGAGAGCGGCGACGTCGCCGTCGGCGGGGGCGCGTGGACCGCGGTGCACCACGCCTTCACCTCGCCGAAGCCGGAGTGGATCGACAGCTTCGAGTCCGACCCGGGCAACGCGCTGGCCTACGCCTACGACATCGTCTGCAACGGCAACGAGATCGGTGGTGGATCGATCCGCATCCATCGCAAGGACGTGCAGCAGCGGGTCTTCGACCTCATGGGCATCGGGCCCGAGGAGGCGCAGGAGAAGTTCGGGTTCCTCCTCGACGCCTTCTCCTACGGCGCCCCGCCGCACGGGGGCATCGCCTTCGGCTGGGACCGCGTCGTCATGCTTCTCGCCGGCGCCCCGTCGCTGCGCGACGTCATCGCGTTCCCGAAGACCGGGGGCGGGTTCGACCCGCTCACCGGTGCGCCGGCGCCGATCACCGACGTTCAGCGGGCCGAGGCGGGCATCGACGCCACTCCGGCGGCCGAGGAGGCCACCCCTTCGGCCTGACCTGCGGCGTCCGGTCCGGGCCACCGGTAGCGTCGGGCGCATGCCGCTGCACGCCCGCACCCTGCTCGGTCCCGGTCCGTCCAACCCGTACCCGGAGGCGCAGGCCGCGCTCGGGTACCCGCTGCTCGGGCACCTCGACCCGGTGTTCATCGACGTGCTGGACGAGACCTCCGAGCGGTTGCGGCAGGTCTTCGGGACGGCGAACCGGCGGACGCTGCCGCTGTCGGCGACCGGCTCGGCGGGCATGGAGGCGTCCTTCGTCAACACCGTCGGACCCGGGGACGTCGTCGTCGTCGCGGTGAACGGGCTGTTCGGGCAGCGGATGACCGACGTCGCCGCGCGTTGCGGAGCCGAGGTGATCGCCGTCGAGCACGAGTGGGGGCAGCCGGTCGACGCCCAGCGCGTGCTGGACGCGCACCCGTCGCCGAAGCTGATCGCGGCCGTGCACGCCGAGACCTCCACGGGCGTGCTGTCGGACCTGTCCGACCTGGCCGCCGGCAAGGGCGAGGCGCTGCTGCTGGCCGACTGCGTGACCTCGCTCGGGGGCATCCCGGTGCGGCTGGACGAGACGGGCATCGACCTCGCCTACGCCGGGTCGCAGAAGTGCCTGGGCGTCGCGCCGGGGCTCGCGCCGTTCTCGATCAACGACCGCGCCTGGGAGCGCCGGATCGAGAAGCCGCAGAGCTGGTACCTCGACCTCGGGCTGCTGGGCGGCTACGCGGGCGAGGCGACAGGATCGGGGCGGACCTATCACCACACCGCGCCGACCGGGATGGTCGTGTCGCTGAATGCGGGGCTCGGCCGGATCCTCGAGGAGGGGCTGGACGCCGTCCACGCCCGGCACGCCGAGGCCGGCCGGCTGCTGCAGGAAGGGCTGGGCGAGCTGGGCCTGGAGCTCTTCGCGGCCGAGGGGCACCGGCTGCCCCAGCTCACGACCGTGCGGGTGCCCGAGGGCGTGGACTCGGCCGCCGTCCGCCGAGAGCTGCTCGAGCGCTTCGACCTGGAGATCGGCGCGGGGGCCGGGGCGTACGCCTCGTCGGTGTGGCGGATCGGCCTCATGGGCCCGAACGCCGCCCCTGACAAGGTGGCCCTCGTGCTCGCCGCGCTGAAGGCGGTCCTCGGCCGCTGACCCGCGGCCCCTGCGTAGTTGATCATCGTCTGCGTGCCCGTCGGCTCGGCGTGTGCGCGCGCGTCCCGAGCACGGAGGCGATGATCAACTCGGCTGCCACCCGCGGCTGATCAGCGCGCGGCGGGTGCGCTCCACCACGGCCACGCTGCCGTGCCGCGACGCGAAGCGGAGTGCCAGCCACCCGTCGGCCGCCATCAACGAGTAGCGGTCGATGTCGCGGTCGAACTGGTCGCGGTCGGCGTGCTGGCGACCCTCGTACTCGAGCGCGACCTTCCACCGCCCGTACCCGAGGTCGGCGTGCGCGACCGCCCGCCCCCACCGGTCGTGCACCGGGAGCTGCAGCTCGGGCTCGGGGAGATCACTGGCCAGCAGCCAGTAGCGCAGAAGGCTCTCCCGGGGGGATGCGGCGCGGCCGTCGACGTGCGGTGCCCACCGGCGCGCCCGCACCACCCCGCGGACCCGGTCGGCACGGGTGAGCCGCGCAGCCAGCGCGGCCGCGTCCGTCGCGCCCAGGCGCACCAGCCCGTCGCCGAGTGCGAGCAGGTCGGCGGGGGCCAGGTGAGGGGCCAGGTCGAGGAAGGTCTGCGCTCCGGACGTGAGACGCAGCCCGTCCCGCTCCACGACGTCCTCCTCGCCGAGGGACCTCGCGTGGACCGAGAGCCCGGAGTGCTGGGGGAGCACGCGGCGAGGCGTCAGGACGACGTGCACCCCGCCGCGCGTCGGGACCGGCGCTCCGACCAGGGCGGCCGCCGTCCCGAGCCCGAACGCGGCGTCGTCCGGGAGGCGCAGCGCCCAAGCGCGGCACCGCGTGGCGAGATCGGGCTCCAGGGCGCGGGAGACGTAGAGGCCGCGGGCGACGGGCCGACCGTCGTCGCGGATCTGCGTGCGGGTCACGCCGAGCGATCGGGCCTGCCGCCAGGTGTAGACGCCGTCGAGGCGGATGCCGTCCATGCCCCGACGCTCACCGGCCCGGCACCGTCGCGGGGCCCACCGCGGGGATCTGTGGACCGGGCAGCCACCTGTGGACGCCGACCCACCGAGTCGATCATCGTCTCCGTGCGCGCAGCTACGGCGTGCCTGACCGTGTTGCGGACACGCAGACGATGATCAACCGAGGAAGGGCGGGCGCGCAGGGGCCGCACGGCGGCCTCCGGTGACAGACTCCGGCGCGTGGTGCCGAGCACGCGCTACGCCCGCAGCGGAGACCTGTCCATCGCCTACCAGGTGGTCGGGGACGGCCCGTTCGACCTGGTGGTCGCACCGGGCTTCATCTCGCACCTCGAGTGGAACTGGCAGGAGCCGTCGCTCCACGCGTTCATCGACCACCTGGCCTCGTTCAGCCGCGTCGTCCTCTTCGACAAGCGCGGAACGGGGCTCTCCGACCCGACCCCCGGCCCGGCCACCCTGGAGGAGCGCGTCGAGGACCTGACCGCGGTCATGGACGCGGCGGAGATCGAGCAGGCCGCCGTGCTCGGGGTCTCGGAGGGCGGGTCGATGGCGATGCTCTTCGCCGCGCAGCACCCTCAGCGCACCCGCGCACTCGTGCTCTACGGCGCCTTCCCGCGGCTGACCCGGGGGCCGGACTTCCCGGACGGCGTCGACGAGGCGGCGATGACGGTCCTCCTCGACGGCCTCGTCGAGCGGTGGGGGGAGGGGGTCGCGCTGGGCGTGTGGGCGCCCAGCCGCCGCGGCGATCCCGCGTTGCGCGCCTGGTGGGGGACGCTGCAGCGGATGGGCGCCAGCCCCGGCATGGCGCGCCGGCTGTTCTCGCTCTACGCGGGCATCGACATCCGCGACGTGCTCCCGACCATCCGCGTCCCCACGCTGGTGGTGCACCGGCGCGGCGACCAGATGGTGCCCATCGGCATCGGCCGCTACCTCGCCCGGACGATCCCCGGGGCACGGCTGGTCGAGCTCGAGGGGGACGACCACATGTTCTTCGTCGGCGACGCCGACGCCGCGGTGGCGGAGATGGAGGAGTTCCTCACCGGTTCCCGGCCGGCGCCGACGCCGGTGAGCACCGTGCTGGCGACCGTGCTGTTCGCCGACGTCGCCGGATCCACCGAGCTCGTCGCGAGGATCGGCGACGCCGCGTGGACCACCATCCGGGAGCGCTTCCTCGTCCTGGCCCGCCGCGCGCTGGTCCGCTTCGCCGGGATCGAGGTCGACGTGGCCGGCGACGGGCTGCTGGCCACCTTCGACGGCCCCGCCCGGGCGATCAGGTGCGCGCTGGCCCTGGACGAGGCGGCCGAGGGGGCGGGCCTGCGGGTGCGGGTGGGCGTCCACGCCGGGGAGGTGGAGCGGCTCGACGACGGCGGGGTGGCCGGGCTCGCCGTCCACATCGGGGCCCGCGTGATGGCGGAGGCGGAGCCGGGCGAGGTGCTGGTCTCGGGCACCGTGAAGGACCTGGTGATCGGCTCGGGGCTGCACTTCGTCGACAGGGGCGCCCGCGCGCTGCGGGGCGTCCCCGGCACCTGGCCGCTGTTCGCCGTCGTCACCTAGCTGTACTGCCCAGAGAC
>NZ_LWUA01000293.1 GCF_005222955.1 Blastococcus sp. CCUG 61487
GGCAGGTCGGGGAGAGCCGCGATCAGCTCGTCGGGGGCCACCCCGTCGGTGGGGGACAGCAGCACGACGTCGAGCACCTGGAGCGTCGTGGCGTCCAGCTCGTCCAGGGCCCGGTCCACCGACACCGGCACGGCCAGCCGCGCGGCGAGCGCGACGACGTCGGACGGCGCGGGCCGGGCGACGTCGGGCCGGGCGCGCAGCAGCGCGGCCAGCTGCTCGTCGCTGCGCGTGCGCAGCCAGGCAGCGAGCGTCGCCGGGGGATCGGTGGACATCCGGTCCACGTTACGTCGCGTGGACGAGCGCCGCGCCACGGGACGGCGCCGTGCGGAACGGAGGGCCGGTCGGCGATGATGGGCGCTGGTGGTGCGCCGGGCCCGGTGCGCCGAGCGGACGGAGGCAGGATGTCGAAGACCAACCCGAAGAAGGCCCACCTGGTGGAGCCCACGTGGGGCCAGTCGGAGGACGGCGGCCCGCCGCTGACCGAGCTGTCGGCCTCCGTCGCCGGTGGACTGTCCCCCTTCGGGCAGGACCACGACTTCCCGATGCCGCTGCACCTGGTCCGCTACGCGCACCCGACGGACAAGCCCAACCGGGCCGGCATCCAGCTCGCCGAGAACCGCCGTCCCTGACCTGCCTTTCCGCGGAAAGGCAGCCTGCTTTTCCGCGGAAAAGCAGGTGCGGCGGTCAGGCGTTCGCGCTGGAGGTCGGCGCGAGCCGGACGATCAGCTTCGAGATCAGGTTGCCGGCGACCACCCAGATCAGCGCCGCGAGCGCGTCGTTGATCGTCTCGCCGATCTTCGGGTCGTCCGGCTGGAACAGGTCCTTGGTGAACCACCCGAAGCTGTCGCGGATGCTCGCGGTGAGCTCGACCAGCGCGTTCTCGGGGTTCGCCTCGAAGAACACGAACGCGGCGTGGACGAGGATCAGCCCACCGATCACCGCCGCCACCACGCGGACGACGGTGGCCAGCAGGGTGAACAGGCGGGTCGCTCCGGTGCGTGCCATGGCAGACATGATCTACCGGGCCGCACCGCTGCGCGACCCGTCGTCGCTGGTCAGAACCGTTCGCAGGTGACGGCGAGGGCGCGGTGGTCGGACAGCGGGAGCTGGACTGCCTCGGCGGGGCTCGCCGCGCGCAGCCGCCCGCGCACCAGGACGTGGTCGAGCTGCCTCGTGGGTCGGGGTGCGGGGAACGTCGGCGCCGCGGCCACCGAGGTCAGGCCGGTGGCCCGCGCCGCCGCCCGGCGCTGCATGTTCAGGTCGCCCATCAGCACCAGCGGCTCTCGGGTGCCCTCCAGCGAGCGCATGAGCCGGCGCAGCTGCACGGAGTTCCAGCCCGGGATGAACGACAGGTGGGTGTTGCACACGGTGAGCTGACCGTCCGGCCCCTCGAGGACGGCGGCGATCGCCACCCGCGGCTCGTCGCGCGCGAGGAACGGCCGGTTGGTGTGCTCCGACCACAGCGGCACGCTCGCCCGCAGCGCCGGCAGCCGGACCACCCGCCAGGAGACGACGGGGAACCGGGACAGCAGCGCGATCCCGTAGCTGGCCGACCCCGGCTGCTCGTCGCCGGTCGCGGCCATCCACGTGCCGCCCGGGGTGCCGGACAGCGCCGCCACGAACTGGCTGTCGACGGCGCCCATGGCCTCGGCTGCGACCGCGGTGAGGTCGGCGCCGAGCGAGCGCGGCTGGTCGCGGTCGACCTCCTGGAGGCCGAGGACGTCGGCGTCCAGGGTCTTCACCGCCGCGGCGAGCCGGTCGACGTCGACCCGCCCGTCGGAGAGGGACCGGCCGTGCAGGATGTTGAAGGTCGCGATGCGCACGGAGCCTGCAGTGCCCCGCCCGCGGCTGGATCTACCGTGCGTATCCGTCGGTGAGCGGGTAGCAGCAGCCTCGTGCCGAGCTCCCCGACGACCGATCCGCGCGAGAACGTCCGCGACCTCCTGAAGCGCACGGCCGTGGCGCTCAAGGAGGGCGGCGTGCCCTTCGCCCTCTGCGGCGGCTACGCCGCGTGGGTGCGCGGCGCCCCGGAGCCCGACCACGACGCCGACTTCCTGGTGCCCGCCGGCGAGGCCGAGCGGGCAGCCAAGGTGCTCGCCGACGCCGGGCTGCAGGTGGTCGACCCGGCCGAGGACTGGTTGCTCAAGATCGAGCGGGACGACGTCTTCGTCGACGTCCTGTGGCGCACCTGCGGGCACCCGGTCGAGACCGACCTCATCGAGCGGGCCGAGACGATGCCGGTGCTGTCGGTGCACATGCCCGTGCTCACCGCCACCGACATCATGACCACCAAGCTGATGGCGCTGGAGGAGCACTACTGCGACTTCGGCCGGATGCTGCCGGTGGCCCGCGCGTTGCGCGAGCAGGTCGACTGGCCGCTCGTGGCGCGGGACGTGGCCGGCAACGACTTCGCGGTGGTCTTCCTCGTCCTGCTGGCCCGCCTCGGGGTGGTGCAGGAAAGGCTGGTCCGGTCGTCGGTGGTCGACGGCTAACCTGGCTCCCGAGCATCGGCCAGCGAGGAACTGAGGGAAGCGACGTGCCCACCGGCAAGGTCAAGTGGTTCAACCCCGAGAAGGGGTTCGGCTTCCTCGCGCGCGAGGACGGCCCGGACGTGTTCGTCCACAAGGACGCCCTCCCGGCCGGGACCGAGGAGCTCAAGCCCGGTCAGCGGGTCGAGTTCGGCATCGTCGCCGGCCGCCGCGGGGACCAGGCGCTGCAGGTGCGGGTGCTCGACCCGCTGCCCTCGGTCGCGGCCACCGTCGCCGCGAAGAGCCGGAAGAAGCCCGACGAGCTGGTGCCGATCATCGAGGACCTGATCAAGCTGCTCGACGACGTCGGCGAGGGGCTGCGCCACGGCCGGCACCCCGACCGGGCCGAGTCGCGCAAGGTGGCCGCCGTCCTGCGCGCCGTCGCCGCCGACCTGGAGGCGTAATCAGTCCTCCGTCTGCGGGGCGGTCGGCGAGGGGCTCCCGAGGTCACCGCCGGGCAGGATGACGCCGATCGGCCACGCGCGGGACCACGCCCCGCAGTCGCCGCCCTTGTTCTCCACGACGAGCAGGTAGAACGCCGGCGGGACGGCGTCGGCGCTGCTGCCGACGGACACCTCCCGCTCGCCGTCCGGGACGGCCAGCGGTTCGTTGATCGCCTCCTCGAGGTTCTCGTCGAAGAACTGGACGGCCCAGCCGCGCTCGGCCACGGAGTCCGGCACGGTGAGCGTGATCTCGGTGTCCTGCGGCACCTCGATCACCGGCGGGGTCGTGTCGTAGCGCACCGGTTCGCCGTCGTCGCAGCCCTGCACGGCCTGGACCTGCACGTCCAGGGCGCCCGCCTGCACCCGGACCCGGCCGGGTCCCTCCTCGTCCTTCGCGCAGCCGGCGAGCAGCAGCAGCGCGACGGCCGCGGCCGCCCGTGTCGCCCGGCTCACGACGGCTGCACCCCGGCGACGGTGGCCGCACGGCGGCTGACCAGGCTGCGGATCGCCAGGCCGACGACCACGACGAGGAGGGCGGCGGCCACGGTGAAGCCCAGCCAGCCCTCGGTCGGCAGGGCGATGCCCAGCGCGCCGCCGCCCACCCAGGCCAGCTGCAGGAACGTCTCCGAGCGGGCGAAGGCCGAGGCGCGCAGCTCCTCGGGCACCTCGCGCTGGATGATCGCGTCGAGGGAGACCTTCCCGAGGGCGTTGGTCACCGCGGCGACGCCGGCGACGAGCACCGCCATCCCGAAGCCGTAGAAGACGGCGGCCAGCACGGTCACCCCCGCGGCCGCGCCGGCGGCCAGCAGCACGACGCGGTCGGGCGCGGTCGCGCCGAGCCGTGATCCGGCGGCGGTACCCAGGAAGCTCCCGGCCCCGGCCGCGACGGCCACCGCGGCCAGCGCCGCGGTCGCGGTCCAGCCGTCGGCGAACTCGGCCTGGACGAGGAAGGCCAGGAAGATCGTGAGGAAGCCGGTCAGCCCGCGCAGCCCGGCCTGCGCGCGCAGCGCCCGGACGACGTGCGGGCTGACCCGGCCGCGCCGCAGGCCGGCCACGGGGATCTCGCCGGTGGTCAGCACGTCGGCGGGGAGCTCGCCGGCCGGGACGTCGACGTGCCGGGGCAGCCGGGCCGCCAGGACGCCCGCGGCGGCGAAGACCGCGGCGGTCAGCCACAGCTCGGCCTCGAAGCCGAGCGCCCAGGCGACGCCGGCGCCGATCGCGCCGGCGACCCCCGACGTCGCCAGCCCGAAGACCGACAACCGGGCGTTGGCCGAGGTCAGCGAGAGGGTGGGCGGCAGGACGCGGGGGACGACGGCGGCGCGCAGCACGTTGTGGGCCTTCGAGAGCACCAGCACGCCCAGGGCCGCCGGATAGAGCAGCAGGCCGTCGAAGTTGGCGGCCATGAACAGCGCCAGCGCGGCCCGGCCGAGGGAGCTGCCGGCCAACGCCCAGCGGCGGCCGCGCTGCAGCCGGTCCAGCAGAGGACCGAGCACCGGGGCGAGGACCGCGAACGGGGCCATGGTGACCAGCAGGTAGAGCGCCACGTTGCCCCGCTGGGCGTCGGTCGTGGCCGCGAAGAAGAGGGTGCCGGCCAGCGAGACGGCGACGAGCGCGTCCCCCGCCATGTGCAGCGCGTTGACCCACAGCAACTGGCTCAGGCCGCTGTCCTCGGCACCGTCGGCCCGGCTGGCCTCCTGCACCCGGCGGGCCGCGGCCGACGTCAGGTCCCGAGTCCGGGCCACCGCCACCCGGGTGACGGTGACGCGCGGTGCCGAGTCCGCTCGACGACCTGAGGCTGGCACGGCATCCATGGTGCCGCACCGGCCGATGCGTGCGGTCCGTCGCCTCGCCGGAGGGGTCGGCTCCACCGCGGAACCCGACCCTCAGGCACCATGGCGTCGTGTCCGAGTCCTCCTCCGCCCACCGGTCCGCGCCCGCCGACCTGGGGCCGCTCGCCCAGGCGGTCGAGCTGGCCCGCGCCGCCGCAGCGGAGTCGGCCGGTGATCCCGAGCTCGTCGGCGAGCACCTCGGCCTCGTGCCGGAGGTGGAGGCGCCGACCGTCGACGACGTCGCCCCCGAGGCCCTGGGTGCGACCGCGACCCACACCTTCGCCAGCCGGCTGCCCGGCTACGTGGGGTGGCACTGGGCGGTGACCGTCGCGGCGGTGCCCGGCGAGGGGACGGTGACGGTCGACGAGGTCGTCCTGCTGCCCGGAGACCGGGCGCTGCTCGCGCCGGCCTGGGTGCCGTGGCACGAGCGGCTGCGCCCCGGGGACCTCTCGGTCGGCGACGTGCTGCCCTCCACCGAGGACGACCCCCGGCTGGTACCGGCCTACGCGGCCGACGACGACTCCGCCGACGACCCCGAGGGACGCGTGGTCGCCTTCGAGCTCGGTCTGGGCCGGGAGCGGGTCATGTCGGCGGAGGGGCGCGCGGAGGCGGTCACGCGCTGGGAGTCCGGTGACTTCGGGCCCGGCTCCGCCATGGCCCGGTCGGCCCCCGGCCCGTGCGGCACCTGCGGGTTCTGGCTGCCGCTGGCCGGCTCGCTGCGCCAGCGGGTCGGGGCCTGCGGCAACATGTACGCCCCCGCCGACGGCCGGGTGGTCACCGCCGACTACGGCTGCGGCGCCCACAGCCAGGCCACCCTGGTGCCGGCCGACCCGACCGAGGTCGTGCGCACCGCGCGCTACGACACCGGCACCTACGACGTGCTGTCCGACTAGTCCCTGCGGCGGAGCTGGCCCTGCCAGCGCATGATGCCGAGCCCGAGCACGGCCAGCCCGATCGCGGCCAGGCACGTCCAGGTCCACATCCGGTCCACCCGGTCGCCCAGCAGGAGCAGGACGACGAGGGCCGCCGCCCACAGGCCGGTGCCGGCGAGGACCACCCGGGTGGTGTCCACGTCCAGCGGGGGCGGGGCCTGCTTGGTCGGCGTCGGCACGCCCCGACTCTAGGACGCGACGAGCCTCACATCCCTGCTCCCTCAGGCGTTGCAGAAACGAAACGATCATGTGGCACGCTGTCGCCGCTCGTTCAAGCCCGCACCCGGTCGGCAGACGCGCGCTTCCCCCGCCGCACGCCCGCCCGGCCACTCGTCGTGGAGTTCGACATGGCAGAGAAGTCCGGCCCGACCACGGGCCACACCGCTCCCGGCGACACGCCGGCGGACGTCGCGGAAGGAGCGCCCACCTCGAGGCGCAGCGACGGCCCGCGGCCCCGGCCGAAGAACGGGCTGGACCGCTACTTCGAGATCAGCGCGCGCCGCTCGACGGTGACCCGCGAGGTCCGCGGTGGTCTCACCACGTTCTTCACGATGGCCTACATCGTGGTGCTGAACCCGATCATCCTGTCGGTCGCCGACATCGACGGGACGACGCTGCCCTTCGGTGCGGTCGCCGCCGTGACGGCGCTGGTCGCCGGTGCGATGACGATCATCATGGGCGTCGTCGGCCGCTACCCGTTCGCGCTCGCCGCCGGCCTGGGCATCAACGCGATCGTCGCCGTCTTCGCGGCCACGCAGCTGACCTGGCCGGAGATCATGGGCCTGGTCGTGCTCCAGGGGCTGCTCATCACCGTGCTGGTGCTCACCGGCTTCCGGCGGGCGGTCTTCGAGGCCATCCCCGCCCAGCTGAAGATCGCGATCGCCGTCGGCATCGGCTTCTTCCTCACGATCATCGGCCTGGCCAACGCCGGCATCGTCCGGCCCGGCGAGGGCACCCCGGTCTCCTTCGGCATCGACGGGCAGCTGGCCGGCTGGCCGATGCTGGTGTTCGTCGTCGGGCTGCTGCTCACCGCCGTGCTCGTCGTCCGCCGGGTCAAGGGCGCCCTGCTGATCGGCATCGTCGCCACGACGGTCCTGGCGATCATCATCGAGGCGATCGCGGACATCGGTCCGCGGTTCGGCGACGACGGCTCGGTGAACGACCGGGCCTGGGCGCTGCAGGTGCCCGCGCTGCCGGACGACGTCGTCAGCAGCCCCGACCTGTCGATCATCGGCAACTTCTCGCTCTTCGGCGGGTTCGAGCGGATCGGCATCATCGCCGCGCTGCTGATCGTCTTCTCGATCATGATCGCGGACTTCTTCGACACCGTCGGCACCGTGACCGCCGTCGGTGCCGAGGCCGACCTGCTCGACGAGAAGCGCAACCTGCCCAAGTCCCAGCCGGTGCTGCTGGTCGACTCGCTCGCCGCCGCCGCCGGTGGTGCGGGCAGCGTCTCCTCGAACACGACCTACGTCGAGAGCACCGCGGGTGTCGCCGACGGCGCCCGTACGGGCCTCGCCAGCGTCGTCACCGGCGTGCTGTTCCTGCTGCTGATGTTCTTCAGCCCGCTGGTCGAGATCGTCCCCTCGGAGGCCGCGGCACCGGTCCTGGTGATCGTCGGCGCGCTGATGATCACCCAGATCAAGGACCTCTCGTGGGACGACATGTCCCTGGTGATCCCGGCGTTCCTGACCATCGCGCTCATGCCGTTCACCTTCTCGATCACCAACGGCATCGGCGCCGGCGTCATCAGCTTCGTCCTGCTGCGCACGGTCGTGGGCCGTCGCCGCGACGTGCACCCGCTGATGTGGATCGTGGCGGCGATGTTCCTGGTGTACTTCCTGCTGGAGCCCCTGCAGCAGATCTTCTGAGCGAGCCCGCCGCTCCCGAGCGAGGGGCAGGGGAGGGCCCCGTCACCGTCAGGTGGCGGGGCCCTCCTCGTCGTCGGGACACCGGGCCGGTGGTGAGTTAGGCTAAGTAAATGACCCGGACGACGCTGGACACCGCGGCGCTCGCCCACGACCTCCGGCTGGCGGTCATGCGCTTCGCGCGGCGGCTGCGCAACCAGCGCGTCGACACCTCCGTCACGCTCACGCACCTGTCGGCGCTGTCCACGCTCCGGCGGCACGGGCCGATGAGCGCGGGGGAGCTGGCCGCGCACGAGCGCGTGCAGCCTCCGTCGATGACCCGCGTCGTCACCGCGCTGGAGGGCATGGGTCTGGTCACCCGGACCCCGCACCCCACCGACGGTCGGCAGGTCGTCGTCGCGCTCACCGAGCGGGCGGGCGAGCTGCTCGCCGCCGAGGGGCGGGCCCGGGAGGCGTGGCTGTCAGGCCGGCTGCACGAGCTCACCGCGGAGGAGCGGGCCGTGCTCCGCGAGGCGGCCGGCATCATCGACAAGCTGGTCAGCGGGTGAGCCGGGCGGGTACCGCCACCTCCGAGCAGCGACGGTCCGGCGGGGGGATGTTCCGCGCCCTGCGGGTGCGCAACTACCGCCGCTACGCGTCGGCCAACCTGGTCAGCCAGACCGGCACGTGGATGCAGCGCATCGGCCAGGACTGGCTGGTGCTGCAGCTCACCGACGACAGCGGCGTGGCCCTCGGCGTCATCACCGCCCTGCAGTTCGCACCCACCGTGCTGCTCAGCCCGTACGGCGGGGTGCTCGCCGACCGCTACCCGAAGCGCCGGCTGCTCCAGCTCTCCCAGGCGTTCATGGGGCTGCTGGCGCTGGTGCTCGCGATCCTCGTGGTCACCGACGCGGTGGCGCTGTGGCACGTCTTCGTCCTCGCCAGCGGTCTCGGCGCGGCCGCGGCGATCGACGCGCCGGTCCGGCAGGCCTTCGTGTCGGAGATGGTCGGGCCGGAGCTGCTGACGAACGCCGTCAGCCTGAACTCGACGATCTTCAACGGCGCCCGGCTGGTCGGGCCGTCGGTGGCCGGGCTGCTCATCGGCATGTTCTCCGGCAACACGGCACCCGCGTTCTTCATCAACGCGGCGAGCTTCGGCTTCACCATCGCCGCGCTCGGCTCGATGCGGGTCGGCGAGCTGTTCCCGAGCCAGCCGGTCGCCCGTGCGAAGGGACAGCTGCGGGCGGGGGTGGCCTACGCCTGGTCGCACCGCGACCTGGTGCTGGCGATGGCCCTGGCCTTCGTCGTCGGCACCTTCGGCTTCAACTACCAGATCACCATCGCGCTGATGGCCCGCGCGGAGTTCGGGCTCGGCGCCGAGGCGTTCGGGCTGCTCGCGACGGTGTTCGCCGTCGGCTCGCTCAGCGGAGCGCTGCTCTCCGCCCGGCGGGTGCACCGGCCGCGGCAGCGCTTCCTCATCGGCTCCGCGCTGGTGTTCGGCGTGCTCACGGTGATCACCGGGTTAATGCCGAACCACGCGTCGTTCGGTGTCCTGCTGGTGCCCACGGGCGCGGCGGCCCTGGTCTTCAGCGTCGCGAACAACAGCTTCGTGCAGCTCGGCGTGGACCCGCAGATGCGCGGGCGGGTGATGGCCCTCTACTTCATGTGCTTCATGGGGGGCACGCCGCTCGGGGCGCCGCTCATCGGCGTCATCGCCGAGCACCTCGGCCCGCGGTGGGGGCTGCTGCTCGGCGGGGCGATCGTCGTCGTCGCCGCCGTCGTGGCTGGGGCACTGCTCGCCCGTGGCCGGTCGATGCGGCTGGAGACCCAGCGCGAGCGGCCGTGGCTGCGTCTGCGGGTCGCGGCGGTCGGGTCACCCCGCGAACGCGCCGCCGAGGAGGTCATGGCCGGCGAGGCGCCCGGCGTCCAGTCGGGACAGCCGGGGCGCTGACCGGCTCGCCGCGGTCCGGGTACCGTCGGAGCAGCCGTCAGCCAGGGTCCGGAGATGCCATGACCGCATCGCTCGTCCAGGTCGGATTGCCGTTCGCCGCGCTCTGCGCCGTCGTCGTCGGGTTCCTCCCGGCGGAGCGGTGGCTGGCCGAGCGCTCCGCCCGCCGCCGCGCCCGGCGGCATCCCTCGAGCGACCGGCGGCCGGTGGAGGCGGTGGCCGCCGACATCCGCCGGCTGGGCCGCCAGGTGGAGCTCATCCCCGCCGGGGCGCCGATGGTCCGCCGGCGCGCGCTCCAGGCGGCCTACGACGACGTGCTCACCGAGGCGGCCGGCATGCTCGACGTGCCGCACGCGCTGGCCGAACTCCCGCCGGGACGGGCCCGCGAGGTCGAGCGGCTGCGCCTGGTGGCGGCCCTGCAGGCAGCCGGTCTGGCGGTCGCCGGCTGACTCCCGCCCGGCTGTTCGTCGCCGTCGACCCGCCGGAGGAGGCGCGCGCCCACCTCGAGCGGGCGGTGGCGCCGCTGCGCGGACTGCCGGGCGCGCCCCGCTGGAGCGATGCGCAGCGCTGGCACCTCACGCTGCTGTTCCTCGGTGCGGTACCCCGCGAGCAGGTCCCGCGGCTCGCCAACGCCGCGGCAGCGGCGGTGGCGGCCGCACCGCCGCTGCGCCTGCGGCTGGCCGGCGGCGGGCGGTTCGGGTCGCTCCGCCGTCCGCAGGTCGCCTGGGCAGGGCTGGCCGGCGACGTCGCGGAGCTGACCGACCTGACCGCCCGGCTGGCGGCGGCGGCCCGCTCCCTGGACCTGCCGGTGGAGGAACGCCCGTTCCGCCCGCACCTGACCCTCGGCCGCTGGCGGCCCCGGCAGCCGGCCGACGGGAGGTTGACCGACCGGCTGGCGGACTACCGCGGGCCCGACTGGCCGGTCCGCGAGGTGCGGCTGCTGGAGAGCCGGCCCGGCCCGCAGCCCTACGACGTCGTCGCCACCTGGCCGGTCACCACGCGTACTCCATGGGCGCGGCCTTGTAGCCCGGGAAGAGCTCGTCCAGCCGGCCCAGCTGGGCCTCGTCCAGCGTGAGGTCCAGGGCGCGCAGGCCGCCCTCGAACTGCTCCATCGTCCGCGGCCCGATGATCGGCGCGGTCACGGCCCGCTGGTGCAGCAGCCAGGCGACGCCGACGTCGGCCGGGGCGGCGCCGATCTCGCGGCAGAACTCCTCGTACTGCTCGAGCTTCGGGCGCAGCTTCTCGATCCGCCGCTGGGTGCGCTCGTCGCTGCGCCGGCCCTCGGCGGCCTTCTCCAGGACGCCGGCCAGCAGGCCACCCGCGAGCGGGCTCCACGGGAGGATGCCGACGCCGTAGTGCTGCGCGGCGGGGAGCACCTCGAGCTCCACGTGCCGGGTGAGCAGGTTGTAGTGCGACTGCTCGCTGACCAGTCCCTGGAAGTGCCGCCGCGACGCCGCCTCGTTGGCCGCCGCGATCTGCCAGGCGGCGTGGTTGGAGGAGCCGACGTAGAGCACCTTGCCCTGCGCGACGAGCGTCTCGCAGGCCTGCCAGATCTCCTCCCACGGCGTCCTCAGGTCGACGTGGTGGAACTGGTAGAGGTCGATCCAGTCGGTCTGCATCCGCCGCAGCGACGCCTCGCAGGCGCGGACGATGTTGCGGGCCGAGAGGAAGGTGTCGTTCGGCCAGTCGGTCATGTTGCCGTAGACCTTCGTGGCCAGCACGGTCTTCTCCCGCCGCTGGCCGCCCTGCGCGAACCAGGTGCCGAGCACCTCCTCGGTGCGGCCCTTGCCCGCGTCGCGGCCGTAGACGTTGGCGGTGTCGAAGAAGTTCACGCCCTCGGCCAGCGCCCGGTCCATGATCGCGTGGGAGTCGTCCTCCGTCGTCTGCCAGCCGAAGTTCATCGTGCCGAGGCAGAGGCGGGACACGGTCAGGCCGCTACGGCCGAGGTGCTTGTACTCCATGAACACCACCCTGGCACTCTGTCGGTCGTGCCGCAGACCGATTCCCAGCCGTACGACTTCGACACCGCCACCGCCGTCCGCAGGGGCGAGGGGGACGACGTCTACCTCGCCGACCTCGACCCGACCTGGCAGGTCGGCGGCGGGATCCTCAACGGGGGCTACCTGCTGTCGGTCGCGGCGCAGGCCGCGGTCCAGGGCAGCCACCACCCGCACCCGGTGGCGGTGTCCGCCAGCTACCTGCGGACGACGGCCGCCGACACGGTCTCGCTGAGGGTCACGCCCGGGGCCGGGGGGCGCACGCTGGCGCACTCGCTCGTCACCCTCTCCGACGCGACCGGCCGCCCCTCGCTCACGGTGCAGGCCACCACGGCCACGCTCACCGACGAGGCGCCCGAGTACGCGGACGCGCCGATGCCGGTCATGCCTCCGCCGGAGGAGTGCGTGGACATGGCCGCGCGGCTCAACCCCGACCCGAGCAAGCGGCCGGGCCTCAGCCGGCACGTCGACAGCCGGCTGGACCCCGCCACCGCGGGCTGGACGGTCGGCGAGCCGTCGGACGAGCCGGTGCTCCGCGCTTGGATCCGGTTCGTCGACGGCCGCCCCGCCGACCCGCTCGCGCTGCTCACCTTCGCCGACGTCCTGCCGCCGCTGGGCTTCGTGATCGGCCACCGCGGCTGGGCGCCGACGGTCCAGCTCCAGGTGCTCGTGCGCGGGCTGCCGGCTCCGGGCTGGGTCCTCGCCGAGACCCGGGCGCGCCAGATCGCCGGCGGCTGGCTGGACGAGGACTGCACGATCTGGGACTCCACCGGCCGGCTGGTCGCCGAGGGCCGCCAGCTCGCCCGGATGTCGCGCGCCGCCGGCTGAGGCGTCAACCCGGCAGTTCGACGTCGCCGGTGAGGTAGCGCTGGACCGTGGGGCCGATCGCCGCCACGAGCTCCTCCGGTTCGCTCGACGCCAGCGGCTCGATCCGCAGGACGTACCGGCTCAGCACGACACCGACCAGCTGCGAGACGACGAGCGCACCGCGCACCTCGGCCTCCCGCGGCGACAGCTCCAGCGTGCCGACGACGCGGCGCAGCACCTGGGTGACCAGGAACTCGCGCAGCAGCCGGGCGCCTCGGTCGTTGCCGACGGCGGACCGGACCAGCGCCAGCCCGGCCGGCTGCATCGGGCCGTCCCACACCCGGAGCAGCATCCGGACGACGTTCTCGCCGAGCTGCTCCCGGCCGCCGGCCAGGACCTCGGGCAGGAGCTCGGCCGGGTCGACGGGGGCCTCGATCGCCGCGACGAAGAGCTGGTCCTTGCTGCCGAAGTAGTGGTGCACCAGCGCCGGGTCGACGCCGGCGGCGGTGGCGATGGCGCGGATGGTGGCGCCGTCGAAGCCGCGCTCGGCGAACGCGCCGCGCGCCGCGGCGAGCACCGCCTCCCGGGTGTCGGGCTTGCCGGGCCGCCGTCCCGGTCGCCGCGTCGTGCTGCTCAGCTGGTCCTCCTCCGCAGGGTGCCGGCGGCCAGCGCGAGCGCGAGCAGCGCGGCGCCGGCCACGACGCCGACGTCGGTCCACATCCGGCTGGTGGCCTCGGCCGAGCTGCCGACCTCCTGCAGGGCCTCGACCGCGTAGGTCAGCGGCAGCACGTCGCTGACCGCCTGCAGCCAGCCGGCCATCTGCTCGCGCGGTGCGAGCAGGCCGCAGAGGAAGAACTGCGGCAGCACGATCACCGGCATGAACTGCACCGCCTGGAACTCGCTGCGGGCGAAGGCGCTCGCCAGCAGGCCGAGGGCGACCCCGAGGACCCCGCCGACGACCGCGATGAGGACGACGAGCGCCGGCGACCCGGCGAACTCCAGGTCGTACAGCGTCATCGCGACGGTCACGGTGACCGCGGCCTGGACGGCGGCGGCCACGCCGAACGCGGCGCCGTAGCCCAGCAGCAGGTCCAGCCGGGACAGGGGAGTGGTGAGCAGCCGCTCGAGGGTGCCGGAGGTGCGCTCCCGGAGCATGGCGATGCTGGTCACCAGGAACATGACCACGAACGGGAAGATCCCGAGCATGGTCAGCCCGACGGTGTCGAACAGGCCGGCCTGGCCAGGTGGCGTGGGCAGGTCCTTCCAGAGCAGGTAGAGCAGGCCGAGCAGCAGGCTCGGGACGAGCAGCAGCATGGCGATCGTGCGGGGGTCGTGGCGCAGCTGGCGCAGCACCCTGCCGGCGGTCGCGGTGGCGAGCGCGGGGGTCATGTCCGGGCTCCTTCCCGGGAGCGGACCAGTCGGAGGAAGGCCTCCTCCAGGTCGCCGGTGCCGGTGTCGGTGCGGAGCCGGGCGGGCGTCGTGTCGGCGAGCAGTGCGCCCTCGCGCAGCAGGAGGAGGCGGTCGCAGCGGGCCGCCTCGTCCATGACGTGGCTGGAGACGAGCAGCGTCGTCCCGGCCGCGGCCAGCTCGGCGAACCGCTCCCACAGCTCGAACCGGAGCACCGGGTCCAGGCCGACGGTCGGCTCGTCGAGCACGAGCAGCTCGGGGTCGCCGACCAGGGCGCAGGCCAGCGAGGCCCGCCCGCGCTGCCCGCCAGAGAGGTCGCCGACGAGCTGGCCGGCGGCATCGGCGAGACCGACGTCGGCGATCGCGGCGTCCGCCGCCCGTGCGCTCCGGCCCTGGAGCGCGGCGAAGTAGCGGACGTTCTCGCGCACGCTCAGGTCGGCGTAGACGCTGGGCGCCTGGGTGACGTAGCCGACGCGGGCGCGCAGATCGGGGGAGCCGGCCGGGCGGCCGAGCACGGTGACCTCGCCGGAGCGGACCTTCTGGACGCCGACCAGGGCGCGCATCAGCGTGCTCTTCCCGCTGCCGCTCGGTCCGAGCAGGCCGGTCACCTGGCCGGGCGGGACGGTGCAGCCGATCCCGTCCAGCACGCGGCGCGGTCCGCGGTCGACGACGAGATCCCGCACGACGACGGCGTCCATGGCCGCTCCTCGGATGTCAACGCCTGATGAACTCAACGATAGATGAGTTCTGCCGCACCGGCCAAGGCCCTGGATGTTGATCAGGTCTCCTGGTCGTTCCGCCTCCTCCCTCGTGGTCGACGGCGAGGGAGGACGCTGAACGATCAGGGAGGCTGATCAACATCGAAGGGGCGCGGGGGAGGATGGCGGGGTGGCCCCACCCGTCGTGATCACCGACCCGGACGACCCGCGGGTGGCCGACTTCCGCGACCTCAAGGCGGGTGACCGCCCCGTCGGCGCCCCGCGCGGCACTGCCCCGGTGATCGTGGAAGGCGTGCCCGCCGTCGAGCGGCTGCTCGGATCCCCGTACCGGGTGCGGGCGGTGTTCGGCGTGCCCGGCCGGGTGGCCGCGCTCGACCTGCCCGAGGGCGTGCCGGCCTTCGAGGCGGACAAGTGGGTGCTGTCGGAGGTGATCGGCTTCCGGCTCACACGCGGGGTGCTCGCCTCGGCCGATCGCCGGCCCCCCGCAGACCTGGACGCCCTCGTCACCGGCCCCGACCCGGCGGCGCCGCGCCGGCTGGCGGTGCTGGAGGCGCTCAACGACGCCGAGAACCTCGGGTCGATCGCCCGGTCGGCCGTGGCGCTCGGCGTGGACGGCCTGCTGCTCGACCCGCGCTGCGCCGACCCGCTCTACCGGCGCTCGGTGCGGGTGTCGATGGGCCACGTGCTCGCCCTGCCGTTCGCCGTCCTGCCCGAGTGGCCGGCCGACCTCGACCGGCTGCACGAGGCCGGCTACCTCACCGTGGCGCTCACCCCTGCTGAGGACGCGGTCGACCTGGCCGACGTCGACCCCGCCGCGCACCCGCGGACGGCGGTGCTGCTCGGCGCCGAGGGCCCGGGGCTCACGCCCGAGGCGCAGCGGGCCGCGCGGGTCCGCGCCCGCATCCCCATGCGCTCGGGGGTCGACTCCCTCGGCGTCGCCGCTGCGGCTGCGGTCGCCTTCGCTGCGCTGCGGTAGGCGTCAGAAGCGCAGGCTGAACCGGGCGAGGATCTCGCGGGCCTGCTCGGCGTGCGCCGGGTGGCACATGACGTCGTACTTGTTCGCCACGATCCGGCTCACGCTGGTGAAGTCGCGTTTGCCCTGCGTGGCGGCGTACCCCATCCAGCCGAACAGCGCGCCGAACACCACACCGACGAGCAGACCGGTGAGCACCGAGCCGATCCAGCCGGCGCCGTCGACGGCGAAGATGCCCAGCAGCAGCCCGACGAACAGACCCCACCAGGCGCCACCGGCCGCGCCGGCAGCGATGGCCCGGCCGGTGGTCAACCGGCCCAGCACCTTCTCCACCTGCCGCAGGTCCGAACCGACGATGGTCACGTTCTCGACGGGGAACTTCTCGTCCGACAGATGGTCGACGGCGGCCTGCGCGCGCTCGTACGAGTCGTAGGACGCCACCTGGACGCCGCCGAGCGGCATCGACACCGAAGCACTCATGCGGGCCAACCTACCCACGGCGGGGGGTTTCCATTCAGATCAGGCTGTCGGCCCAGGCCCGGTGCAACGCCGCGAAGCGGCCGGCCCCGCCCACCAGCTCGGCGGGCGACCCGTCCTCCACGATCCGGCCGGCCTCCATGACCAGCACCCGGTCGGCGATCTCCACGGTGGACAGCCGGTGGGCGATGATCAGCGCGGTCCGGTCGGCCAGCAGGGTGTGCAGGGCGTGCTGCACCATCCGCTCGCTGGGGACGTCGAGGGAGCTGGTCGCCTCGTCGAGGACGAGCACCGCCGGATCGGCGAGGAACGCGCGGGCGAAGCTGACCAGCTGCCGCTGACCGGCCGACAGCCGCCCGCCGCGCTTGTGCACCTCGGTGTCGTAGCCGTCGGGGAGTGCGCTGATGAACGGATGCGCCCCGATCGCCCGCGCGGCGTCCTCGATCTGGCCGCGGTCGGCGCCGGGCCGGCCGAAGGCGATGTTGTCGGCGATCGTGCCCGAGAACAGGAAGCTCTCCTGGGTCACCATCACCACCGCCCGCCGCAGGTCGTCGTCGGCCAGCCGGTGCAGCGGGACGCCGTCGAGCCGCACCTCCCCGCGCACCGGGTCGTAGAAGCGCGCGACCAGCCGGGCCAGCGTGGACTTGCCCGCCCCGGTGGCGCCGACCAGGGCGACGGTCTGCCCGGGCGGCACGGTGAGGGAGAGCTCGGGCAGCACGGTGGTGCCGGTGTAGCCGAAGGTGACGCGGTCGAAGACCACCTCGCCGACGGGTGCGGGCAGCGGCACCGGATCGGCCGGCTCGGGCACCGACGAGGGCTCCTCGAGGACGCCGGAGAGCTTCTCCAGGGCCGCGGTCGCCGACTGGTAGCTGTTGTAGAACATCGCGATGTCCTGCAGCGGGTCGAAGAACCGGCGCAGGTACAGCAGGAAGGAGACCAGCGTCCCGACGGCGAGCGCCCCGTCCATGACCCGCAGCGCCCCGTAGCCCAGGACGGCGACGGTGGTCAGGTTGCCGATCAGGGTGACGGCCGGCACGAAGACGGCGATCAGCCAGAACGCCCGGTGGTGGGCCTGCCGGTTCTCGTCGTCGAGCTCGGCGTAGAGCTGGTCGTTGCGCGGCTCGCGGCGGAACGCCTGCACCGCGCGGATGCCGCCGAAGGTCTCGGTGAACTGGACGATCAGGGCGGCGATCGTCTCGCGGGTGCGCCGGTAGGCCACCGTGGCGTTGCGCTGGAACCAGCGGGCCACCCAGAACAGCGCCGGGAAGCCGAGCAGCGCGGTGAGGCCCAGCGGTAGGTCGAGCACCAGCAGGACGACGCCGATCGACAGCACGCTGAACAGCGCGGTGACCAGGCCGTCCAGGCCCTCGTCGAGCAGCTCGTCGAGCGCCTCGACGTCACTGGTGAGCCGGCTGATCGTCTTGCCCGAGGTGTACCGCTCGTGGAACGACAGCGGCAGCCGCTGCACGTGCGTGAACACCCGCCGGCGGAGGGTCAGCAGGATCGCCTGGCCCACCCGGCCCGACCCGGTCAGGAAGAGGAAGCGCAGGCACGTGTCGAGCACCGCGGCGGCGAGCATGGCCGCGGTGATCCACACCAGCGGCCAGGCGTCTCCGTCGACCAGCGCGGGGACGGCGACGTCGATGCCGATCCCGATCAGCAGGGGACCGGCCAGCCAGGCGGCGTTCTGCAGCGTGATCGTCGCCAGCAGCCCCCACAGCGCGCGCCGGTGCGGGCGCAGCAGCTCGCCCAGCAGGCGGCGGGAGCGCGCGCGGAGGAAGAGCCCCGCGTCGGCGGACAGCTCGTCGGCGTCCTCGGTCGCGACACCGCGCCAGGCCTGCTGCTGGTCGGCGCTCACGACCGCGCCTCCACCAGCTCGCTGTCCTGCGCGAGCAGGTCCCGGTAGGCCGGCACGGCCGCCAGCAGCTCCGAGTGGGTGCCCACGGCCGCGATCCGGCCCTCGGCGAGCAGCGCCACCCGGTCGGCGAGCAGCACGGTGGACGGCCGGTGCGCCACCACCAGCGCCGTCGTCTGCGCCAGGACGTCGCGCAGGGCGCGCTCGACCAGGGCCTCGGTGTGCACGTCGAGCGCGGAGAGCGGGTCGTCCAGCACGAGCACCGACGGGCGGCCCAGGACCGCCCGGGCCAGGGCCAGCCGTTGCCGCTGCCCGCCGGACAGCGACAGCCCCTGCTCCCCGATGCGGGTGTCCAGGCCCCACGGCAGGTCGTGCACGAACTCGGCCTGGGCGACGTGCAGCGCCTCGGCGATGTCGGCGTCGGTGGCGCCCGGCCGGCCGAGCGTCAGGTTCTCCCGGACGCTCATCGAGAACAGCGTCGCCTCCTCGAACGCCGTGGCGACGACGTCGCGCAGCTGCGCCAGCGGCAGGTCGCGGACGTCGAACCCGTCGAGGGTGACCCGGCCGGCGGTGACGTCCTGCAGCCGGCCGACCAGGGCCGTGAGCGTGGTCTTGCCCGATCCGGTGGCACCGACCAGCGCGACGGTCTCCCCGGGTTCGACGACCAGGTCGACGCCGTCCAGCACCGGGACGGGCGAGCCGGGGTGGCTGAAGCCGACACCCTCGAAGGCCAGCCGGGCGGGGGAGCCGACGGGGCGGGGGGTGACGCCGGGCCGGTCGGTGATCGTGCTCGGCTCGTCGAGGAGCTCGCCGATCCGCTCGCAGGCGCTGGCGGCCTCCTGCGCGAAGGCGAACAGGAACCCCAGCGACAGGATCGGCCAGAGGAGGACGGTGAACAGCGCGACGAAGGCGACCAGCCCGCCGATGGTCAGCGCGCCGCCGCTCACGGCCAGCGCGCCGCCGACCAGGATGATCGCCAGCGTCAGCTGCGGGTGCAGCTCGAACACGCACCACAGCAGCGCGAGCGTGCGCACCTTGTCCAGCTCCAGGCGGCGGAGCGTGCGGGCCTTCGCGTCGTACCTGTCGAAGACCAGCCCGGCCCGGCCCAGCGACTTCACCACGCGGATGCCCTGCACGGCCTCCTCGACGTCGGTGGCGAGCTCGCCCTGCTGGTCCTGCACCCGGCGGGACTCCACGTTGTAGCGCCGCTCCCAGCGCAGCCCCAGGACCGTCAGCGGCAGCGTGGTGAGCAGGACGGCGATGCCGAGCGGCCAGTACGTGACGAGCAGCAGCACCGAGACGACCGCGCAGGTGATCAGGTTGACGATCAGGAACACCGCGCCGAACCCGACGAAGCGGCGGACGGTGGACATGTCGCTGCTGGCGCGGGACAACAGCTGCCCCGACGCCCAGCGGTCGTGGAAGGCGACGGGCAGCCGCTGCAGGTGCTGGTACAGGGCGTCGCGGAGGTCCCGCTCGACCTGCAGGCAGCTGCGGTTCATCGCCCAGCGGCGGATGAAGAACAGGGCCGCCTCGGCGACGCCGAACAGCAGCGCCAGCCCGATCAGGGGCACCAGCGCGGCCCGGTCGCCCGAGGCGATCGGCCCGTCGACGACGGCGGCCGTGATCAGCGGGACGGCGAGCTGGGCCAGCGTGGCCAGCAGCGCCGCCCCGAAGAGCAGGGCCACCAGGCCGCGGTAGGGGCGGATGTACGGGCCGAGGAGCCGCAGCGCGGACAGCCCGCTG
Source organism: Blastococcus sp. CCUG 61487 (assembly GCF_005222955.1). Lineage (GTDB taxonomy): Bacteria > Actinomycetota > Actinomycetes > Mycobacteriales > Geodermatophilaceae > Blastococcus. The sequence goes on from NZ_LWUA01000293.1 coordinate 19,509, forward strand.
CGCGGGGGAGCAGCGGGAGCTCGGGCGTCGTCCATGGCGGATCGAGGCTAGGCCGGGGTACCGACAGCGGCGACCGACTTTCCCGACCGGTGGCCGAGGCGGCTCAGCGGGTGCGGCGGACCCCGAAGACGATGTCCTCCCATGCCGGGATGCGGGCGCGCGGGTCGTCGGAGTCGCTCTCCTCGCCGGAGCGGCCGAGCACCACGGTGTCGTGGTCGGCGATCTCGTCGAGGATGCTGTCCGCGGAGCGGTCGTCCAGGGAGCCGCTGGCGGGGTGGACGTCCCGCACGAGCTCGTCGTCGTCAGCCGGGGGGACGACGACCGAGGCGGGACGCGGCTCCTCCGGGACGGCGGCGACGGGACGGGCGACCGGCGGCGGGCCGGTGGGCACGTCGGGGACGACGCGCACGAGGCGGGTGCCCTCGGCGAAGTCGGCCGTCGTGGCGTCGAGCGGCGCGACCGTCCGCGAGGGGAGGTCGAAGGTCCAGCGCGTGGTGCCGGACGTCTCGCCGGCCCGCCACTCTCCGGTGACCACCCAGGTGCCGGTGTCGCTGCGGTGGGCGTCCCAGGCGACCGGCTGGACGGGGGCGTCGACCAGCCGCAGCCGCTCGGTCATGAACTGCTGCAGCGTCGATCCCGTCGTGCTGTCGGTGAGCCGTACCCGCGCCTCGCCGGCCTGCTCGGCCACCCGCTCGCGCTCCTGGAGCACCGGGTGCGCGAAGCGCATGATCCGCTCCACCCGGGCCCCGGTCGCGGCGGCCACCTGCTCGGGGGTCTCGCCGGCGCGGATGCGCTGCTGGATGACCCGCGGCGGAAGTTCGGTGCCGAGGTCGACGTCGATCTGGGTGAGCCGCCTGGAGTCGCCCCGCGCGGCTGCGCGCACCCTGTCGTCGACCGGGAGGAGGAACTTCTCCTCGCCGTCCTCGGTGTCGGCGACCAGCAGCAGGCCCGAGCCGTCGTCGGAGAGACCCACGAGGCGCAGCGTGCGCACGGGCGACCTCCAGCAAGGCACGAACGGTCGGGCTCCGGAGAGAGACCGGAGCCCGAGGCTAGCGGCGCGTCGCCGCGACGCGCCGCAGGCTCGCCCGGTGCGGCGCGTCATGTCCGGACTGGAACCGGCCGCGCCGGCGACGTGGGATCCTGCCGCTCGCGTTCCGCCGTGGAACGCGAGCGGCGAGCCGAGGAGGTGCGATGGCGGTCCCCCTGACCGAGCTGGGCCCTGTCGCGCCCACGCACCTCGGCCGTCCGACTCCCGTGACCAGCGCCTCCGGGGCCTGGGGCCCGGCGCTGTCCCCGGACGGCCGGCAGGTCGCCTACGTGACCGACAGGTCGGGCCTGCCCCGGCTCGAGGTCGCCTCCGTGGACGGGCGGGTGCCGCCGGAGGTGGTCTCGCCACCGGGCCAGGAGGTGGTCTCGGTCGCGTGGTCACCGGACGGCGCGGAGCTCGCCTACCTGGTCAGCCCCGGCGGCTCGATCTGCGCCGAGCTCCACGTGGTGCGCCCCGACGGCACCGGTGCCCGGCTGGTGGCCGGGGCCGATCCGCGCGCCGCCGTCTTCGCCGGGAGCTGGATCGGACCCGGCGAGTACGTCTGCACGATCGCGCCGGGTGACGGGCCCGGTGCCGACGTCGTCCTGGTCGACGTTCGGACGGGCCGGCTGCGGACGCTGGCCACCGGTGGCTTCCTCGCCGTCTGCGCCGTCTCGGCCGACCGGCGCACGGTCCTGGCCCGGCGCGGCACCCGCGGGTACCGGCACGTGGTCGCCGTCGACGTCGCCACCGGGCACCAGCGCCGGGTGCTGCGGACCGACGCGCCGGGCGGCGTCGCCTCCGAGGACGGCCGGTTCACTCCCGACGGCCGCGCCGTCCTGCTCCGCGCCTCGCTGCCCGGCCCGCTGTTCGCCGACCGTGCCGGGCTGGTCGAGGTCCCGCTCGGCCCGGACGGGCCGGTGGGTGAGGGGCGCACGGTGCTGTACCGCGCCGACGCCGACCTGGACGCCTACGCACTGCGCTCCGACGGCACCGTGCTCGCGCTGTGGAACGTCGACGGGATCAGCGAGCTGACCGTCCACGCGATCGCCGACGGCGCGCTGCTGCGCGCCGTCCCGCTGCCCGACCCGGTGTTGCTCGGCTGGTCGCTGAGCGCGGACGGCGGCACGCTGGTCGCCGAGCTCACCGGGCCGCGGACACCGCGGGCCCTGTGGCGGCTCGAGCCGGACGGCCCCGCCCCGGCTCGGCGGCTCGCCGGCAACCCCGCCCCGCCGGACGGGCACCGGCTCGTGACACCGGTCCGCCACGACTACCTGGCCGCGGACGGGCTCCCGCTGTCGGGCTGGCTGTACGTCCCGCCGGGCGTGCGCGGGCCGAACCGCACCGTCATCAGCTTCCACGGCGGCCCGGAGGGGGAGGAGCGGCCGCTGTTCACCCCCGTCGTCCAGCGGCTCGTCGCCGCCGGGCTGACGGTGTTCGCACCGAACGTGCGCGGCTCCGGCGGCCGGGGTCGCGCCTTCATGACCGCCGACGACGGGGCGGCCCGGGCGGCGTCGTTCGAGGACGTGCGGGCGACGGTCGACGAGCTCGTCACCGCCGGCATCGCGGCGCCGGGACGGATCGGCGCGCACGGCTGGTCCTACGGCGGCTACCTGACCCTCGTGGCCCTGACCCGGTGGCCGCAGCTGTTCGCCGCCGGTGCGACGCTGGCCGGCATGAGCGACCTCCGGACGTTCTTCGCCGGGACCGAACCGTGGATGGCGGCGGCGTCGGTGACCGAGTACGGCGACCCCGTCGCCGATCGGGAGATGCTCGCGGAGATCTCGCCGATGACGGCGCTGGACCGGCTCACCGCACCGCTGCTGCTGGTCCACGGCGACCGCGACACGAACGTGCCGGTGGCCGAGTCGGTGCAGGCGCACCACGAGCTCGTCGCCCGGGGAGCGCGCTGCGAGCTGCTGCTCCTGCCGGGCGAGGGCCACACGATCGTGGGCCGCGACCACCTCGTCGTGCTGGGCGAGCGGGTCACCGCCTGGTTCGACCGCTGGCTGTGAGCGGGGAGCTGTTCGACGGCAGTTCCGACTACGCCGTCCTCGAACCCGCCCTGACCCGGCTCGGCCCCGCCGGCCTCGACGCGGCCGCGCAGGCGCTGGCGGAGCTGCGGGACGCGCGCGGGGCCGCGCTGGGCACCTGGCGCGACGGCCGGCACGAGCGGCACCCCGTGCCGCTCGACCCGCTGCCGCGGCTGCTGCCCTCCGCGCAGTGGCGCCCGCTCGCGGCCGGGGTCGAGCAGCGCCACCGGGCCCTGCTGGCATTCCTCGCCGACGCCTACCGGGCGGCGGGCCGGCGGCGCAGCGATCCCGACCGGGCGCCGGAGATCGTCCGCGCCGGCGTCCTGCCCGAGTGGGCGGTGGCGCACAACCCCGCCCGCGACCCGGCCGCGGTGGGCATGGCGTGGCCGGGGCAGGCG
>NZ_LWUA01000294.1:0-122 GCF_005222955.1 Blastococcus sp. CCUG 61487
CTGACCGGGGTGCTGCGCCGGACGGCGCCCGGCCTGGACCGGGCGGCCGCCCAGCACCTGGCCGCGCTCGGGGTCGAGCCACGGCCGCTCGAGGAGCGGCTCGCCGCGCTGGACCCGGAGCG
>NZ_LWUA01000294.1:127-14436 GCF_005222955.1 Blastococcus sp. CCUG 61487
GAGCGGCGGGTGGCCGAGGTGCGGGAGTTCCTGCGGCTGCAGGAGGCCCGCAGCCTGCTCGACGAGCTCGCGGCGGGCGCCGAGCACCTGTCCCGGATCGTCACCGGCGTGCGGCCGCTGGCCTACTCCGCCGACCAGGGGCTCACCGACGTCGACGTGCACGCCGGGCTGGAGCAGGCGCTGCTGCTGCTCCGCCACAAGCTGCCGCCCGGAGTCGGCGTCGTCCGGGACCTCGCCCCCGACGCCCGCACGGTCCGGGGCCGCCCCGCCGACCTGGCCCTCGTGTGGCTCAACCTGCTGGACAACGCCGTCGACGCCGTGGGGGAGCACGGGACGATCACCCTCCGGACTCGGCGCGACGGCGATCACGTGGTGGTCGACGTCGACAACACCGGGCCGACGGTGCCGCCGGAGGTCCTCGACCGGGTCTTCGACGCGTTCTTCACCACCAAGCCCATCGGGAAGGGCACCGGGCTGGGCCTGGCCACCTCGCTCGCGGTCGTGGCCCAGCAGCACCACGGGGAGCTGACGCTGTCCTCCAGCGACGGCGTGACGCGGGCCCGCGTGGTGCTGCCGGGCTGAGCCGGTTCACCCGCCGGCGTCGGCGGCCCGCCGCTCGGTGAGCAGGGCGCGGCAGAGCAGCGCCAGGTCGATCAGGCCCACCATCCGCCCGTCGTCGACGACGGGCGCGTAGGCGACGCGGGTGGCCAGCATGCGCTCGGTGGCGTCGGGGATGGAGGTGTCGGGAGAGACGACGACCAGTTCCGGGAGCTGGAGCGAGGTCAGCCGGGTCTTCTCCAGGTCGCGCCCGTCCGCGACGGCCTGCGTGATGTCGCCGTCGCAGATCAGCGTGACCGGCCGGCAGTCGACCCCGTCGGTGACGACGACGAGCGCGTTGTCGTGCTTCTTCTTCATGAGGTAGGCCGCCGCCGCCACGTGAGCGTCCCGTTCCACCGTCGTCACCGGCGGGCGCATCACGTCCGCGACGGTGAGTCCGGCGGTCGTCGTCGAGGTCATCGGGCGCTCCTTCGCGGCCGGGTCGATCGGCTCAGTCTGCGCCGCTCCGTCCGACCGGCACCAGAGCCTTCCGCGCCGGCGGCGGAGGGTTCAGGAAGCGTCGTCGGCCAGCACGGCGGCGAGCTGGTCGACGGCCCAGTCCAGCTCGTCGTCCGCGATGACCAGCGGAGGTGCCAGCCGGATGGTGGAGCCGTGGGTGTCCTTGGCGAGCACGCCCCGCGCCAGCAGCCGCTCGCACGCCTCGCGGCCGGTCATGCGGGCGGGGTCGATGTCGAGGCCGGCCCAGAGCCCGCGGGTCCGGACGCCCACCAGGCCCGAGCCGATCAGGGGCTCCAGCCGGGCGGCGAGACGCTCGCCCGACCGGCGGGCGCGCTCCTGGTACTCGCCGGTCCGGAGCAGCTCCACGACGGCGCTCCCGACGGCCGAGGCGAGCGGGTTGCCACCGAAGGTCGACCCGTGGCTCCCGGGATCGAAGACCCGGAGCACGTCCCGCCGGGAGACGACGGCCGACACCGGGACGATCCCCCCGCCCAGCGCCTTGCCGAGCACGTACACGTCGGGCACGACGGACTCGAGCTCGCAGGCGAAGGTGCTGCCGGTGCGGCCGAGCCCCGACTGGATCTCGTCGGCGATGAACAGCACGTCCGCCTCGGTGCACGTCCGGCGGACCTCGGCGAGGTAACCGGGAGGCGGGACGACCACCCCGGCCTCGCCCTGGACCGGCTCGAGCAGGACGGCGACGGTGCGCGGGGTGATCGCCGCGCGCACGGCGTCGGCGTCGCCGTACGGGACGACGACGAAGCCCGGGGTGTACGGGCCGTACCCGCGCCGGGCCACCTCGTCGGTGGAGAAGCTGATGACCGTGGTGGTGCGGCCGTGGAAGTTTCCGGCGGCCACGACGATCTCCGCCGATCCGTCGGGCACGCCCTTGACGTCGTATCCCCAGCGGCGGGCCAGCTTGATCGACGTCTCCACCGCCTCGGCCCCCGTGTTCATCGGCAGCACCTGCTCCATGCCGGCCAGCTCGGCCAGCCCGCGGGCGAACGGCCCCAGCCGGTCGTTGTGGAAGGCGCGGCTGGTCAGCGTCACCCGCTCGAGCTGGCGACGGGCCGCGTCCAGCAGAGCGGGGTGGCGGTGCCCGAAGTTGAGCGCCGAGTAGCCGGCCAGGCAGTCGAGGTAGCGGCGGCCCTCGACGTCGGTGACCCAGCAGCCGGCCGCCTCGGCGACGACGATCGGCAGCGGGTGGTAGTTGTGCGCCGTCACCGACTCGGCCAGGGCGAGGTGCTCGGACGTCGACAGCAGGGAGCCGGTGGGTGGGGGAGCGAGCATGGCCTCTCCTTCGACTCCTGCCGCGATCGGCGCCGCTGGCCGAGACGGTAGAGAGCCGCGCGCGCCGGGACAATCGCCGTGGACCTCGACCGCACGCGTCCCGGGCGGCCGGGCCTGGCCGGAACCGACGCCCGGGGCCTAGCGTCGGGTGTCGGCTCCCCGCCCGGAGGCTCCGTGCTCACCCAGAAGGCACTGCTGGTCGCGTCCCGCCGTCCCGGGCTGCGCCGGCTCCTGACCGGGACCCCGGCGGCCCGCCGGGTCGTCGACCGCTTCGTGGCGGGGGAGAGCCTCGACGACGCCCTGGCCGCCGTCCGCCGGCTCACCGGTGGCGGCATCCAGGTGACCCTCGACCACCTCGGGGAGGACGTGGCCGACCGCTCCGCTGCGCTCCGCACCCGCGACGCCTACCTGCGCCTGCTCGCGGCGCTCGAGCCGCTGGAGCTCGGTGGCGCCGCGGAGGTGTCGATGAAGCTGTCGGCCTGCGGGCAGGGTCTGCCGGTCGGCGGGCACGACGTCGCGGTCCGGACGGTGCGGCCGGTCGTCGAGGCGGCCTCGGCGATGGGTACGACCGTCACCCTCGACATGGAGGACTCGAGCACCGTCGACTCGACCCTGGCGGTCGTCGCGGAGCTCCGCGAGGAGCACCCGGGCACGGGTGCGGTGCTGCAGTCGATGCTCTTCCGCAGCGAGGACGACGCGAAGGCGCTCGCCGTGGCCGGGTCCCGGGTGCGGCTGGTGAAGGGCGCCTACGACGAGCCGGCCGCGGTGGCCCACCAGAGGCGGCAGGACGTCGACGCCGCCTACGTCCGCTGCCTGGAGATCCTCATGGCGGGGCCGGGCCACCCGATGGTGGGCTCCCACGACCCCGCCCTGATCGGGCGGGCGCACGAACTCGCCGCGCAGAACTCCCGGGCGGCGAACTCCTGGGAGGTGCAGATGCTCTACGGCATCCGCCCGGCCGAACAGCAGCGCCTCGCCGCCGCCGGCACGCGGGTGCGGGCCTACGTCCCCTACGGCACCGATTGGTACGCCTACTTCATGCGCCGCCTGGCCGAGCGCCCGGCGAACCTGCGCTTCCTCCTCCGCTCGCTGGCCACCCGCTCCTGACCCCGGAGAGGTCCCCATGGACGCCATCACCCAGGTACCGGCCCCGCGCAACGAGCCGGTGCTGACCTACGCCCCGGGCTCGCCCGAGCGGGCCGCCCTCCAGGCACGGCTGGCCGAGCTCGCGGCCGAGCCGGTCGAGCTGACCGCGACGCTGGGTGGGCGGCAGCGCATGGCCGGCGGCGAGCGGTTCGACGTCGTCCAGCCGCACCGGCACGCCGCCGTCCTCGGCACCTCGGCGAACGCCACGCACGCCGACGCCGAGGAGGCGATCCGCTGCGCCACGGAGGCCGCGCCGGCCTGGCAGGCGCTGTCGTCCGACGACCGGGCCGCGGTGTTCCTCAGGGCGGCCGACCTGCTGGCCGGTCCGTGGCGGCAGACGCTCAACGCCGCCACGATGCTGGGCCAGTCGAAGACGGCCGCGCAGGCCGAGATCGACAGCGCCTGCGAGCTGATCGACTTCTGGCGCTACAACGTGCACTTCGCGCGGCAGATCATGGCCGAGCAGCCGGTGTCCTCGCCCGGGGTGTGGAACCGCGTCGACCACCGCCCGCTCGAGGGCTTCGTCTACGCGATCACGCCGTTCAACTTCACCGCGATCGCCGGCAACCTGCCCACCGCCCCGGCGCTGATGGGCAACACCGTCGTCTGGAAGCCGGCGCCCACCCAGCAGTTCGCCGCGCACGTCCTGCTCCGGCTGCTCGAGGCCGCCGGCCTGCCGCCCGGCGTGATCAACATGGTCACCGGCGATGGCGTCGCGGTGTCGGAGGTGGCGCTGGCGCACCGCGACCTGGCCGGCATCCACTTCACCGGCTCCACCGCGGTGTTCCAGCACCTGTGGCGCACGGTCGGGGAGAACATCGCGAACTACCGCGGCTACCCCCGGCTCGTCGGCGAGACCGGCGGCAAGGACTTCGTCGTCGCCCACGCCTCGGCCGATGTCGACGTGCTCCGCACCGCGCTGATCCGGGGCGCCTTCGAGTACCAGGGGCAGAAGTGCTCGGCGACGTCGCGGGCCTACGTGCCGCGCAGCGTCTGGTCACGGCTGCGCGACGACCTCGTGGGGACGACGGAGGCGCTGCCGATGGGCGACGTCACCGACTTCTCGAACTTCCTGGGCGCGGTGATCGACCGGCGCTCCTTCACCAAGCTGTCCGGCGTCCTCGACCGGGCGTCGGACGATCCCGCGCTGACCGTCGTCGCCGGCGGCACGGCCGACGACAGCGAGGGCTTCTTCGTGCGTCCCACGATCATCGAGGGCACCGATCCCGACCACGAGGTGTTCACCACCGAGTACTTCGGGCCGATCCTCGCGGTGCACGTGTACGACGACGCCGACTACGGCCCGATGCTGGCGCAGCTGGAGTCGGTGGCGCCCTACGCGCTGACCGGCGCGGTGATCGCCCAGGACCGCGCGGCGATCGGGCACGCCCAGCACGTGCTGCGCCACGCGGCCGGCAACTTCTACGTCAACGACAAGCCGACCGGCGCCGTCGTCGGGCAGCAGCCGTTCGGCGGCGGTCGCGCCTCGGGCACCAACGACAAGGCGGGAGCCGCGCAGAACCTGCAGCGCTGGACGAGCACCCGGTCGATCAAGGAGACGTTCGTGCCCGCGACCGACCACCGCTACCCGCACATGGACTGATCCCGTCCGGTCAGGAGCCGTCGAGCCGGGCGAGCTGCTGCGCGGTCAGCTCGAGGTCGGCCGCGGCGGCGGAGTCGACGACGGAGGCGACCCGGGAGGCGCCGGGGATGGGCACGACGACGTCGGCCTGCGCGAGGTGCCACGCGAGCGTCACCCGGTACACCGAGTCGCCGAGCTCGTCCGCGACCTCCGCGAACGCCGGGGCCGCCGAGTCCAGCGAGCCCGCGGCCGAGACCCCGCCGAACGGGCTCCAGGGGAGGAACGCCAGCCCGTGCCCGGCGCAGTGCGCGAGCTCGTCGGCCGAGAACCGCCAGCCCGGCGAGAACTGGTTCTGCACGCTCACGAACGCCTCGCCGACTATCGAACGGGCAAGGTCGATCTGCGCGATGTCGGCGTTGGAGACCCCGACCATCCGCACCAGCCCCTCGTCGGCCAGCGCGCGCAGCGCGCCCATCGACTCCTCCCACGGGGTCGCGGGGTCGGGCCGGTGGAACTGGTAGAGCCCGATCGCGTCCACGCCCAGCCGGCGCAGCGAGGCCTCGCACGCCCGCCGGAGGTGCGCCGGGGAGCCGTCGAGCGCCCAGTCGGTGCCGCGGCGGGTGTGCCCGCCCTTGGTCGCCACCAGGACGTCGGGGGCGGATCCGTACGAGCGCAGGGCCTCGGCCACCAGCTCCTCGTTGTGCCCGAACTCCGCCTCGTCGCGGGCGTAGGCGTCCGCGGTGTCGATCAGCGTGACGCCGGCGTCGAGGGCGGCGTGCACGACGGCGACGGCGTCCTCCCGCGAGGGCCGCTCCGCCTTGGTGGACAGGGGCATGGCGCCCAGGCCGATGGCGCTGACGGGCCGGTCTCCGATGCGTCTCTGCTGCACGGGGGCTGTCGTGCCCCGCGGGTAGCGTCGGGAACCGTGAGCTCACTGTTCGACCCCGTTCCGGACGAGGACGGCCGGCCGCCGCTCGACCCCGGGGCGCCGCTGGCCGTGCGGATGCGACCGCGCTCGCTGGACGAGGTCGTCGGGCAGCAGCACCTGCTCGGGGAGCGCTCGCCGCTGCGCCGCCTGGTCGAGGCCGACGAGCCGATGTCCGTCGTCCTCTACGGCCCGCCCGGCACCGGCAAGACCACCCTGGCGCACGTCATCTCGCTGGCCACCCAGCGGCAGTTCGTGCAGCTGTCGGCGCTCGACTCCGGGGTCAAGGAGGTCCGCGCGGTCATCCAGAGCGCCAAGCGCGAACTGACCTTCTCCGGCCGGCGCACGGTGCTGTTCATCGACGAGGTGCACCGGTTCTCCAAGACGCAGCAGGACAGCCTGCTGTCGGCGGTCGAGGACCGGATCGTCAGCCTGATCGCCGCGACGACGGAGAACCCGTACTTCTCCGTGGTCAGCCCGCTGCTGTCGCGCAGCCTGGTGCTGGCCCTGCAGCCGCTCGGCGACGACGACGTGCGCACCCTGCTGCACAGGGCGCTGGCCGACGAGCGCGGACTCGACGGCGAGGTGACGCTCAGCGGTGAGGCCGAGGAGCACCTGGTCCGCATCGCCGGTGGCGACGGGCGCAAGGCGCTCACGGCGCTGGAGTCCGGCGCCGGCGCGGCCAAGGCGGTGGGCGCGACCGAGATCGACCTGGCGACCCTCGAGACCGCGGTCGCGCAGGCCGCGGTCCGGTACGACCGGCAGGGCGACCAGCACTACGACGTCGCCAGCGCGCTGATCAAGTCGATCCGCGGCAGCGACGTCGACGCCGCCCTGCACTACCTCGCCCGCATGGTCGAGGCCGGCGAGGACCCGCGCTTCATCGCCCGCCGGCTGATCATCAGCGCCAGCGAGGACATCGGGATGGCCGATCCGACCGCGCTGCAGACGGCGGTCGCCGCGATGCAGGCCGTGCAGTTCATCGGCATGCCCGAGGGCCACTTCCCGCTCGCCCACGCCGTCGTCCACCTGGCCACCGCACCGAAGTCCGACGCGGTCACCAAGGCGATGGGGGAGTCGGTGCGCGACGTGCGCGCCGGGCTCGCGGGGCCGGTTCCGCCCGGACTGCGCGACGGGCACTACGCGGGCGCGGCGAAGCTCGGCCACGCGCAGACCTACGTCTACCCGCACGCCCACCCGGACGGCGTCGTCCCGCAGCAGTACCCGCCGGACGCGCTGGTCGGCAAGGACTACTACCGGCCGACCGCGCGGGGCGCCGAGGCGAGGCTGGGGGAGCGGCTGGCCAAGCTGCGGGCGATCATCCGGCGACAGCCCCGGGAGGATCGCAACGAGGAACGAGCGAGGAGCGGACAGGGGCGCGGAGCCGGATGAGTGGGTAGGGCCGTCGGTCCGGGTGATGGGACTGCCGATGGAGGAGCCGGGCCCGCGCCGCGACTAGTGTGGCCACTCCGGGCAGGACCGCCGCCGGGTCCGGTCGCCGACGAGTACTCGAGAACAGGAGCGCGCGTGTCCGCAGGAGAGATCGCCGGGCTGGTAGCGGCCGGGGCGTTGGTGCTGCTCGTGGTGCTGATCGCCGTCCCGCTGCTCAAGCTCGGCCGCACGCTCGACGAGACGACGCTGACGATCCGGCAGGTGCGGGAGCAGAGCGCCCCGATCCTGAGCCAGGCGAACGCCACGGTGACCGCCGTGAACAGCAACCTCGAGCGCGTGGACGACATCACCGGCAACGCCGCCAACGTGTCGAGCAACGTCGCCGCGCTGACCAGCGTCGTCGCCGCCACGCTGGGCAGCCCGCTGATCAAGGTCGCCGCCTTCTCCTACGGGGTGCGTGCCGCGGTGACCAAGAAGCGCGAGGGCGAGGCCATCGCCGCGGCCGCCGCCCGTGACAAGGCCGCGCGCCGTGCTCGTCGCGCCGCCCGGCGGGCCGCCTGATGCGCCGGCTGTTCTGGCTGGCCATGGGCATCACCATCGGCGTGCTGGTGGTGCGCAAGCTGTCCGCCGCCGCCGAGAAGATGACCCCGGCGGGTATCGGCGCCTCCGTCGCCGAGGGCCTGCGCGACCTCGCGGACGCCATCGGTGACTTCGGCGCCGATGTTCGCGAGGCGATGTCCGAGCGCGAGGAGGAGCTGCGCGCCGGCACGGGCCTGGACGCGCCGCTGCCGGCGGGGGACCAGGTGCAGCTGCCGGGACGACCCGGGGCGCACTCCGCCGACCGCTGACCGACCGGCCGGGACGAGCTCCCGGCTCCCCGAGACCCGAGAAGACCTGACCGAGAAGACCTGATGCAGACCGCCGAGATCCGCCGCCGCTTCCTGGACCACTTCGCCCAGCGCGGCCACACCGTCGTCCCCAGCGCGTCGCTGGTGTCGCCGGACCCGTCGCTGCTGTTCACGGTGGCCGGGATGGTGCCGTTCATCCCGTACCTGACCGGCCGGGAGCCCGCGCCCTACCCGCGGGCGGTCAGCGTGCAGAAGTGCGTGCGCACCCTCGACATCGAGGAGGTCGGCAAGACGACCCGGCACGGCACGTTCTTCCAGATGAACGGCAACTTCTCCTTCGGCGACTACTTCAAGGAAGGGGCGATCCAGCACGCCTGGGACCTGATCACCACGTCGCACGACGACGGCGGGCTCGGCTTCGACCCGGACAAGATCTGGGTCACCGTCTACCTCGACGACGACGAGGCCGCGGACGCCTGGAAGCGGATCGCCGGCCTCCCCGACGAGCGGATCCAGCGCCGCGGGCGGACGGACAACTACTGGCACACCGGACAGCCCGGCCCTGGCGGGCCGTGCAGCGAGATCTATGTCGACCGCGGGCCGGAGCACGGCCCGGACGGCGGCCCGGTGGTGGACGAGGACCGGTTCCTGGAGATCTGGAACCTCGTCTTCATGCAGTACGAGCTCGACGACGTGCGGAGCAAGGAGGACTTCCGCATCGTCGGCGACCTGCCCGCCCAGAACATCGACACCGGCATGGGTCTCGAGCGCGTCGCCTACCTGCTGCAGGGCGTGGACAACCTCTACGAGATCGACGAGGTGGCACCCGTCCTGCACCGCGCCGCCGACCTGGCCGGCGTGCGCTACGGCAAGGACCACGACGACGACGTCCGGCTGCGCGTGGTGGCCGACCACGTGCGCAGCGGGATGATGCTCATCGGCGACGGCATCACGCCCGGCAACGAGGGCCGCGGGTACATCTTGCGCCGCCTCCTGCGCCGCGCCGTCCGGTCGATGAAGCTCCTCGGCGTCGACGAGGCGACCCTGCCCGAGCTGCTGCCGGTGTCCAAGGACGCCATGAAGGCCAGCTACCCGGAGCTGGAGACCGACTTCGCCCGCATCTCGGCGATCGCCTACGCCGAGGAGGAGGCGTTCCGCCGCACGCTCGCGTCCGGGACGGCGCTGTTCGACACCGCGGTGCAGCAGGCCAAGACCGCGGGCTCCCCCACGCTGTCGGGGGAGCAGGCCTTCAGCCTGCACGACACCTACGGGTTCCCGATCGACGTGACCCTGGAGATGGCCGCGGAGCAGGGCGTCGTCGTCGACGAGGACGGCTTCCGGGCCCTCATGAAGGAGCAGCGCGACAGGGCGCGCGCCGATGCCCGCGCGAAGAAGACCGGCGCCGTCGACGTGGCCGCCTACAGCAAGCTGCTGGCCGACCACGGCCCCACCGACTGGCGGGCCTACGAGACCCTGCGCACCGACTCGCGCGTGCTCGGGGTCGTCGGCGAGGGGGACGAGGAGGCTGCGCCGCGGCCGGCCGGTCCCGGCGAGATCACCCGCGTCGTCCTCGACCGGACGCCGTTCTACGCCGAGTCCGGCGGGCAGGTCGCCGACGCCGGCATCCTGACCTGGGACGGCGGCCGCGCGGAGGTCATCGACGTCCAGCGGCCGGTCAAGGGCCTCGTGGCGCACCAGGTGCGGATCCTCGAGGGCGAGCTGCGCGCGGGCGCCGAGCTCACCGCCGAGGTCGACCGCGAGTGGCGGCTCTCGGCGTGCCAGGCGCACTCCGGCACCCACGTCGTGCACGCCGCGCTGCGCGAGGTGCTCGGCCCGCAGGCGCTGCAGTCCGGGTCATACAACCGGCCCGGCTACCTGCGGCTGGACTTCGCCTGGCAGAAGGCGCTCAGCCAGCAGCAGCGGACCGACATCGAGGACGTCGCCAACGCCGCCGTCCGCGCCGACCACACGGTGACCGCCTCCTGGATGACGCTGCCCGAGGCCCAGGCGTTCGGCGCGCTGGCGCTGTTCGGCGAGACCTACGGCGAAGAGGTGCGCGTCGTGGAGATCGGCGGCCCCTGGTCGCGCGAGCTCTGCGGTGGCACCCACGTCCGCGGCAGCGCGCAGATCGGCACGCTGGCGCTGACCGGCGAGTCGTCGGTCGGCTCCGGCTCGCGGCGCGTCGAGGCCGTCGTCGGCCTGGAGGGCTTCCGCTACCTCGCCCGCGAGCGCGACCTCGTCCGCCAGCTGTCCGAGCTGCTCAAGACACCGCAGGACGGGCTCGTCGAGCGGGTCGGCGGCATGCTCGCGCGGCTCCGCGAGGTCGACAGGGAGCTGGCCGAGCTCCGCAGCCAGCAGACGGTGGCCGCCGCGGGCCAGCTGGCCGGGGCCGCGAAGGACGTCGGCGGGGTCGCGCTGGTCACCGGCGCGCCTCCCGGCCTGAGCGGGGGTGACCTGCGCACCCTGGCGCTGGACGTCCGCGGCCGGCTGGGCGACCGCCCGGCGGTCGTGCTGCTGGCCACCGAGTCCGGTGGCAAGGTGGCACTCGTCGCGGCGGTGAACCCGGCCGCCCAGGAGCGTGGGCTGTCGGCCAACGACGTGCTGAAGGCCGCGGCGGGCCCCGTGGGCGGCCGCGGCGGCGGCAAGGCCGACGTCGCCCAGGGGGGCGGTACCGACGCGGCGGGCATCCCCGCCGCCCTGCAGGCCGGCGAGACGGCGGTTGCGGCCGCCACTGGGAGGGGAGCACCGTGACCACGACCGAGGACAACGGTCCCGAGTACAACCCCGAGGACACCGGTCCGGTCGGGGAGCGCAAGCGCAAGCTGCCGGCCGTGCCCCCGGCACGGCCGCGGTCCCAGCCGGCGCACCACCCCACGACCGAGATCGATCTCAGCCGGGGCTTCCCGCCGGTGACGAACGAGACGACGGAGATCGACCTGTCCGGCGGCTGGCCGGCGCACCTCAAGGTGCCGCCGAAGCCGGCCACCGAGGGCCGGCCGACCGGCCGGGTGCTGGGTGTCGACGTCGGCACGGTGCGGGTCGGCCTGGCGCTGTCCGACGCCACGGGCACCCTCGCCAGCCCGCTGGAGACGGTCCGCCGGGCCAAGGACGGCGCCGATCTGGACCGGCTCGCGGCCCTCGTGGTGGAACACGAGGTGACCGAGGTGGTGGTGGGAGAGCCGAAGCATCTGTCAGGTGCGTCGGGCGCGTCCGCGGAGGACGCCGCCGCCTACTCTCAGGCACTGGCCGACCGCATAGCGGATGTGCCCGTGTACCTGATCGACGAGAGGCTCTCCACCGTGACCGCAGCCAGTCACCTGCGTCAGGGCGGCATCGACAGCCGCAACCAGCGCTCCGTGATCGACCAGGCGGCCGCCGTCGTCATCCTGCAGCAGTACCTGGACAGCAGGCGGGCCCGGTCGTGACCGAGCCCGGCGGTCCGCGCCGGCGGGGGCGTCACTCCGCCGGCGACGGAACCGGCGGCTTCCCCGCTCCCTCCTGGGGCACCGGCCTCCCGCCGGTCCCGGGCTCGCCGAACGCTGGTCACGGTGCCTTCGGTCCCGGTCCCTCCGGCGCTCCGTGGCCGGCGGACGACCCGCCCGCCCGCCCGCGGTTCGAGCCCTGGACGGACTCCGGGGCCTCGACCGGCGGCATCCGCCGCGTGTCCGGCCTGCTGGACCGGCACGAGGACCAGACCGGCCCGCTCGCCGAGTCCGACTGGTGGGCCGCGGGCTCGCACGATCCCTCCGACGGGCACCGTCCCGACAGCGCGCACCCCTCCGGTCCGCTGCCCCCGCTCCCGCCGCGACCCCCAGGCGTCTGGGACAGGCTGCGGCAGCGCCCGGACGACGAGGACGCGACGGTCGCCCACCCGCTC
This sequence comes from Blastococcus sp. CCUG 61487, assembly GCF_005222955.1. Taxonomy (GTDB): domain Bacteria; phylum Actinomycetota; class Actinomycetes; order Mycobacteriales; family Geodermatophilaceae; genus Blastococcus. The sequence goes on from NZ_LWUA01000294.1 coordinate 12,244, forward strand.
GACCCGCACGACCTCCGTCGCGAGGAGCCGCCCGTCCGGCCGCCGGAGGCGGACGTCGACCCCTGGGAGGACAGCACCGGAGGCCTCGAGGTCATCGGCGCGCACGTCGACGATCACGGCCCCCGGCGAGGCCGGGGTCGGCGCCGGCGTGCCGCCGGACGCGAGGAGCCCGGGACCGCCGATCGGCACCACGACGACGGGCACCACGACGAGAGCCGCCGGGGCGGGCGCCGTCGTCGCCGCCCGGTGGCCGTCCTGCTCAGCCTGCTGGTCCTGGGCGGCCTCGTCGCCGGGATCGTCTTCGGCGTCCAGGCGCTGATGGGCCTGCTGGCCGCCGACGACTACACCGGCGAGGGCACCGGCTCGGTCGAGATCCGGGTGGAGCAGGGCGACACGCTCACCGACATCGCCCGCACCCTCGTCGGTGCCGACGTCATCGCCTCGACCGGCCCCTTCGTGTCAGCAGCCGAAGGCCGCCCCGAGGCGACCGGCATCCAGCCCGGCCGCTACGGACTGCGTCAGCAGATGAGCGGCGCAGCGGCCCTGGACCTGCTGCTCAGCGCCGAGTCCCGGCTGCTGTCCCGCGTGACGGTGCCGGAGGGGCTCACCGTCGCCCGCACCCTGGAGCGCCTCGCCACCGAGACCGGTCGGCCGCTCGAGGAGTTCCAGGCCGCGGCCGCCGACCTGCCCGCCCTGGGCCTGCCGGCCTACGCCAACGCCCAGCTCGAGGGCTTCCTCTACCCGGCCACCTACGACATCGAGCCCGAGGACACGGCGGGGCAGATTCTCCGGTCGATGGTGCAGAAGTTCACCACCGTGGCCGCCGGTCTCCAGCTGGAGCAGCGTGCCGCGGCGCTCGGCCGCACCCCGGGCGAGATCGTCACGGTGGCCTCGCTGATCCAGTCGGAGACCCGGCTGGACGAGGAACGCCCCGACGTCGCGCAGGTCATCTACAACCGGCTCGGCCAGGGCATCCCGCTGGGCATCGACGCCACCCTCGCCTACGGCCTCAGCAAGAGCGGCAACGACCTGACCGTCACCGACCTGCGCACCGACGGCGACTACAACACCCGGACGCGCACCGGGCTCCCCCCGACGCCGATCAGCTCGCCCGGCGAGGCCAGCCTGGAGGCGGCGCTCAGCCCCAGCTCGGGACCACTGCTGTACTACGTCCTCGAGAGCCAGGACGGGAAGCACTTCTTCACCGCCGACTACGCCGAGTTCCAGGCGGCGCGGCAGCGGTGCGCCGAGGCCGGCCTCGGCTGCGGTGGCTGACCGGCTCCAGCGGGCGGCGGTGCTGGGCCGGCCGGTCTCGCACTCGCTGTCGCCGCTCCTGCACCGGGCGGCGTACGCGGCGCTCGGGCTGGAGAACTGGCAGTACGACGCGCTCGACGTCGGCGCCGAGGACCTGCCCGACCTGCTGGCCGGGCTCGGCCCGGAGTGGCGCGGCTTCTCGGTCACGATGCCGTGCAAGCAGGCGGCGGTGGAGGTCGCCGACGTCGTCGAGCCGCTGCCGCGCCTGCTGAACGCGGCGAACACCCTCCTGCGGGTGGACGCGGGATGGCGGGCGGAGAACACCGACGTCTCCGGCATCGGGACGGCGCTGCAGGGCGCCGGGGTCGACGCGGTGGACCGGGCCGCGGTGCTGGGCGCGGGCGGGACGGCAGCCGCGGCCGCGGTCGCGCTGGCCTCGCTGGGCGCCACGCAGGTGGACGTCGTCGTCCGCGAGCCGGCGCGGGCGACCGACCTGGTCCGCGTCCTCGAGACCCTGGGCGTCGCGGTGACGGTGGCCCGGCTCGACGGGGCCCGGGTCGAGGCCCCCGTCGTCGTGAGCACCGTGCCGATCGCGGGGCAGCCCGCGGTCAGCGCGCTCCCGTGGGGCCCGGGCCAGACGGTGCTCGACGTCCTCTACGCGCCGTGGCCGACGCCGCTGGCCGAGAGGGTCACCGGAGCGGGGGGCACGGTCATCGGGGGCGCCGAGGTGCTCTTCTGGCAGGCCACCGTGCAGGTCGAGCTCATGACCGGTCTCCCGGCACCCATCGCGGAGATGCGCCGCGCCCTGGACGCCGCGCTCGACGCCCGCTGACCGCACCGCCCGTGGACGTCGCCCGGCCGGTGCTCGCCGCCGTCGTCCTGCTCGTCGCCGTGGCCGTCGGGCCGTGGCTGGCGCGGGTGGCGGCCCGGCTCGCCGCC
>NZ_LWUA01000295.1 GCF_005222955.1 Blastococcus sp. CCUG 61487
CTGCTGACCGCGCCGGCGCCACCGGTCCCTGCGCGCGACGACGGCCCCCGCGCGCGACGACGGCCCGGTGCGCATCGCGGTCAGCCGGACCCGCCCGCCGGCCGTGGCCGAGGCCGTCGCCGCGGCGCTCGGCGGCGAGCTGGTGCCCCTGGGCTCGGCCGGCTACAAGACGCTGGCGGTGGTGCGCGGCGAGGTCGACGCCTACGTGCACGCCGGCGGCATGTACCAGTGGGACTCCGCCGCGCCGGTCGCCGTCGCCCGGGCCGCGGGTCTGGCCACCAGCCGGCTGGACGGCACGCCGCTCGTCTACAACGCCGCGGAGCTCTCCCTCCCCGACCTGGTCGTATGCCGCCCGGAGCTGGCCGGGCCGGTGCTCGACGCGGTGCGCGCCACGGGATAGCGGGGCGGGGCGGGAATCTGCACCGAACCGATCGGGTTAGTGTTCTCGACGTTCGCCGCCCCCTGCACCCCCGGAGCACTCCAGGTGACCACTCCTGACTACCGGCTGAGCCAGCTGGAGACGCTGGAGGCCGAGTCCGTCCACGTCCTCCGCGAGGTCGTCGCCGAGCTCGAGCGGCCGGTGCTGCTGTTCTCCGGCGGCAAGGACTCGATCGTGATGCTGGAGCTCGCGCGGAAGGCCTTCGCGCCGGCCCGCATCCCGTTCCCGGTCCTGCACGTGGACACCGGGCTGAACTTCCCCGACGTGCTGGAGTTCCGCGACAAGCGGGTCGCCGAGCTGGGCGTGGAGCTGATCGTGGCCTCGGTGCCCGATGCGATCGCCGCGGGCACCGTCAAGGAGGAGCCCAACGGCTCCCGCAACCGCATCCAGACCCCGGTGCTGCTCGACGCCGTCGAGGAGCACGGCTTCACCGCGCTGTTCGGGGGCGCCCGGCGGGACGAGGACAAGGCCCGCGCCAAGGAGCGGCTGTTCAGCTTCCGCGACGAGTTCGGCCAGTGGGACCCGAAGAACCAGCGCCCGGAGCTCTGGGACCTCTACAACGGCCGGATCCACCTCGGGGAGTCGATCCGGGTCTTCCCGCTGTCGAACTGGACCGAGCTGGACATCTGGCAGTACATCCTCGAGGAGGAGATCGCGATCCCGCCGCTGTACCTGGCGGAGGAGCGGGACGTCGTCGAGCGCCAGGGGATGCTCTACGCGGTCAACGAGTTCATCCGGCCGCGTGACGGCGAGCAGGTGCGCCGGGAGCGCGTGCGCTACCGCACCGTCGGCGACGCCAACCTCACCGCCGCGGTGCCCTCGACCGCGACCACCGTCGAGCAGGTCATCGCCGAGATCGCGGCGACGCGGATGACCGAGCGCGGCGCCACCCGCGGCGACGACAAGGTCAGCGACGCCGCCATGGAGGACCGCAAGAAGGAGGGGTACTTCTGATGAGCGCGCCCACGCTGACCGACGCCGCCACGGAGATCGCCCTCGCGCGCAAGGACATCCTGCGGATCGCCACCGCCGGATCCGTCGACGACGGCAAGAGCACCCTGATCGGCCGGCTGCTGTACGACAGCAAGGCGATCTTTGAGGACCAGTACGAGGCGGTGGAGCGGGCCAGCAAGGGCGACTACGTCGACCTCGCGCTGCTCACCGACGGCCTGCGCGCCGAGCGCGAGCAGGGCATCACCATCGACGTCGCCTACCGGTACTTCTCCACCCCGCGGCGCACGTTCATCCTGGCCGACACCCCGGGGCACGTGCAGTACACCCGGAACATGGTCACCGGCGCCTCGACCGCGGACCTGGCGATCGTGCTGGTCGACGCCCGCAAGGGCATGGTCGAGCAGAGCCGGCGGCACGCCTTCCTCGCGTCGCTGCTCCGGGTGCCGCACCTGGTCGTCGCGGTGAACAAGATGGACCTCGTCGACTGGTCGGAGGCCGCGTACGAGGCGATCCGCGAGGAGTTCACCGCGTTCGCCGCGAAGCTGAACATCCCCGACCTGACGGTGGTCCCGATCTCGGCGCTGCACGGCGACAACGTCGTCACCCGCTCGGAGCGCACGCCCTGGTACGAGGGCTCCTCGCTGCTGCACCACCTCGAGCACGTGCACGTCGCCAGCGACCGCAACCTGGTCGACGCCCGGTTCCCCGTCCAGTACGTGATCCGGCCGCACTCCGACGCGTTCCACGACTACCGCGGCTACGCCGGCACCGTCGCCAGCGGCGTCCTGCGCACCGGCGACGAGGTGCAGGTCCTGCCCAGCGGGTTGACGACGACGATCGCCGGCATCGACGGCCCCCGCGGGCGGATCGACGAGGCGTTCCCGCCGATGTCGGTGACCCTGCGGCTGGCCGACGACCTCGACGTCTCGCGCGGCGACATGATCTGCCGGCCGGCGAACGCGCCCACCGCCACCCAGGACCTCGATGCGCTGATCTGCTGGATGGCCGACGAGCCGCTGCGGCCGAGGCAGCGGCTGGCGATCAAGCACACCACCCGGTCGGTGCGTGCCGTGGTGAAGGAGCTGGCCTACCGGCTCGACGTCAACACGCTGCACCGCGACCAGGACGCCGGCGAGCTCGGGCTCAACGACATCGGCCGGGTGCGGCTGCGCTGCACCCAGCCGCTGTTCGTGGACGACTACGCGCGGAACCGGGCCACCGGCCGGTTCATCCTCGTCGACGAGGCGACCAACGCCACCGTCGGCGCGGGCATGCTGACCGCGGCGGGCTAGCGCCGAGCCTCAGCGCAGCCGGACCGGGAGCACCTCGAAGCCGCGCAGCGTGCGCAGGTCGCGGCGCTCGCCGGGGCCGGCCACGCGCAGCGCCGGGAACCGCTCCGTCAGCGCGCGCAGGGCGACCACCGCCTCGAGCCGGGCCAGCCCCGCGCCCAGGCAGTAGTGGATCCCCGCCGAGAAGGCCAGATGCTCGCGCGCGTTGGGCCGGGTGACGTCGAACCTCGCCGGCTCCTCGAAGACCGCCGGGTCCCGGTTGGCGGCACCCAGCAGCACCGTCACCCGGGTGCCCTCCGGCACCGCGTGGCCGGCGAGCTCGACGTCGGCCCTCGCCGTGCGGCCGGTGAGCTGCACGGGGCTGTCGATGCGCAGCACCTCCTCCACCGCGTCGTCCCAGCCGGCCGGCTCCGCGGCGAGGGCGTCCCACTGGTCGCGGTGGGCGTCGACCAGCGCGACCGCGTTGCCGATCAGGTTGACCGTCGTCTCGAAGCCGGCCCCGAGCAGGAGCATCACGGTCGCGTGCAGCTCCCGCTCGGTGAGCGCGTCGTCGGCCGGCAGCGTGACCAGCCGGCTCACCAGGTCCTCGCCGGGGTCGCGGCGCAGCCGGTCGAAGTGCTCCCGCAGGAAGGCGTGCATCGCCCGCAGCGCGTTCTCGGCAGCCACGTACCGGCGGAACGGCAGGCCGACGTCGAGGGTGGCCGCGGCGGCGGCCCCCCACCGCAGGAAGTCCTCCCGCCGGTCGGTGGGCACGCCGAGCAGGTCGGCGATGACCAGCACCGGGAGCTGCGCGGCGTAGGCGTCGACCAGGTCGACGGGCCCGTCGACGGCGCGGCGGTCGAGCTCGTCGAGCAGCCGGTCGGCGGTCGCCTGGATCATCGATTCCGAGGCCAGGGTGGCCCGCGGCGTGAACGACCTGCTGACCAGCCGGCGCAGGCGGGTGTGGTCGGGCGGATCGGCCACCAGCATCGACGGCGGCTCGGCCACACCCGTGGCGTCCAGCTCGTCGCCGAAGGCCAGCAGCCGGTGCACCACGCCGGGGACGCCGGGCAGGGCGGCGAGGTCCCAGGCCGAGCCGAAGGAGTCGGAGCGGAGGACCTCCTGGGTGACGGCGTGCGAGGCGGTCACCAGGCCGATCCCGCTGGGTGACAGCGGGCCGCGGGCGCGGATCTGCTCGTAGAGCGCGTAGGGCTCCGCGCCGGCGCGCCGCCGCAGCACCCGGCCGATCGGATCGTCACGGCGGGCGCCGACGGCGAGGAACGCGGCCGGCACACCGTGGCGGAAGGTGTAGCGGACCAGCGTGCGGGCCGGACGCAGGGCAGGCCGCGCGGTGACTGTCATCGCCGCAGTCTGGCCGAGGGAGTGGGGCGCCGCAGCGTGCCCGCGGCGGCCCACTCCACCGGCGTCAGGCCTTGTCGGTGGGCGCCGGGGCCGATCCCGGGTCGCCGTCCCAGTCCTTGCCCGCGACGTCCGCGTGCTCCGAGGCGCTGTCGGTCTGCTCGGCGACGGTCTCGACCATCTCCTCGTCGGAGACGCCCTCACCAGCGGCATGCGTGTTGTTCGACTCGCTCATCGCGGTCCTCCCTCTCGATCGTGTTCCCCGGGCGGTCCCCGATCACGGTCGGCGGCAAACCAGCCGCCGATCACATCACCCGTCGTCCGCCACCGGGAGGAGCTCGAACCAGACCCGCTTGCCGCCCCGGTGGTCCTCCACACCCCAGCGGTCCGCGATCGCCTGCACCATCCGCATGCCCCGGCCCCGCGGCCGGTCGAGCGTGAGCTCTCGGATCACCGGGCGTACCGAGGAGCCGTCCACGACGGAGATGCGCAACCAGTCGTCGGAGAGCTCGAGTTCGAGGGTCAGGCAGTCCCCGCCACCGACGTGGTCGACGACGTTGGCGACCAGCTCCGTCACCAGCAGCGCCGCGTCGTCGCGATCGTGCGGCGCGCCCCACGCCCGGAGCAGCTCCACCGTGACGTGCCGGGCCGCGGGCACGCTGGCCGCCGTCGGGAACAAGTCGACGCTGGCGGTACGAGTGGACACGCTGTTTCCGTTCTGCTGCCGGCCGCGGAGTCGGGGGCTCCCCGCATCCCGTGGCGCACAACCAATCACGGACGAACCGGATGCGCAAGGGGGGTTGCGTGTCATGGGAATTGCATGTCATGGGAGTTGCATGCAATAGGCATTTAGATGCATAGTGTGCAACCGGACTGTCGGCAGTTGTGGGGAGCGGGGATGGACACCGAGCGCCGTGCGCGGACGCCCGGCGAGGCGGCCGAGGTGTCCCTGGTCGCACTGGTGAGCGAGCTCGACCGCTGCCTGGAGGAGCTGGTGCAGGCCCGGGCTCGCGCGGAGAAGCTCCTGCAGGAGCGGCGGGCCGGGCGGGCGTGGCTGGATCTCGTCACCGGCGAGGCCCGGCCTCTGATCGTCGAGCGCATCTCGACGGTCCTGGCATCGCTGTCCGCCGCGGGACACGTCTGGCGCCGGGACCAGGCGGCCGCCCTGCAGGCGGAGGACGTCAGCATCAACCGCATCGCCGCGCTGTTCGGCGTGACTCGGCAACGCATCTCGGCGCTGCTCAAGGAGTAGGCGGACCGCGTCCCGCTCAGGCGATCAACTGGTCGATGGCCTTGTAGATCCGCTGCTCGGACACCGGCCGCGGCGTCCCGACGCTCTGCGCGAACAAGCTCACCCGGAGCTCCTCGATCATCCACCGCACCCGGGCGACCGGGTCGTCGGGCGCCCCCGTCGCCGGCACCTCGGCACGCAACTGCTCGTACTCCGCCGTCACCGCCGCGACCTGCGCGGTCCAGAGCTCGTCGCGGACGGCGTTGGCCGGCAGCTTCTCCAGCCGGTGCGCCATCGCGCGCAGGTAGCGGACGAGGTCGGGCAGCCGGCGGCGGCCGGTCGCGGCCACGAAGCCGCGGTGCAGCAGCCCGGTCATCTGGCGGCGCAGGTCCGCAACGGCCGCCTCGGGCACCCGGCGTCCCGACGCGGCACCGATGGCGACCGCCACCTCGCGCGCCTGCGTCAGCACCGCCTCCACCTTCTGCACGGTGTCGACGGTGAGCGGGTGCAGCTCGCGCCTCGCCGTCGCCACGAGCGCGTCGAAGGCCGCCTCGTCGCGCGGCGGCCCACCCGCGGCCGCGACGAGCTCGGCGGCAGCGGCGTCGACGCAGTCGTCCACGAGGGCGGGGATCTCCCCGTCGGGGTTGAACTGCAGCGCCAGGCGGGTGCGCGGCGACAACCCCTTGACGACCTGCTTGGCCGGGGAGCCCGCGACGAGCACGAGGAGCCGCCGGGCGCCACGCCACATGAGCCGGCTCGCCTCGGCCTCGGTGGGCACGACCCGGACGCCGACCGTCTCTCCCTCGTCCACCAGCGCCGGATAGGCCGTGACCTCGTGGTCGCCGCGGCGCACCTGCACGGTCCGCGGCAGCGTGCCGACGTCCCAGCCGGTCATCCGGCTGCGCTCGACCGACGCGGCGGCCGCCGCGAGGGTGGCGCGCGCCTGAGGGGCGACCTGCGCCTTGAGCGCGGCGAGGTCCTTGCCGGTGGCCAGGGGGCGCTGCTGGTCGTCGAGCACGCGGAAGGTCGCGCGCAGGTGGTCGGGCACCTGCGCCGGCTGCCAGGCGTCGGCCGGGACGACGACGCCCGCGGCCCGGCGCAGCTCCCGCTCCAGGGCGGGCAGCAGGGGCTCGCCGGGATCGATGTGCGGCAGGACCTGACGGACCCGGTCAGGGATGGGGACCAGCGCCCGGCGGTGCTGCTTGGGCAGGGTGCGCAGCAGCGCCGTCACCAGCTCCTCGCGCAGGCCGGGGACGGTGAACGCCAGCGATTCGCCCGACGTCCGCTCGGCCACCGAGTCGAGCACACCGAGCGGCACGTCGACGGTGACGCCGTCCTCGGCCGTGCCCGGCGCGAACGCGTAGGACAGCGGCAGCGTCAGGCCCTGAACCAGCTCCACCGCGTCCGGGTAGTCCGCCGGGTCGACCTGGCCGGCCGCCGCGGCGTCGGTGAGCATCGCCGGGGTGAAGGTGAGCAGGTCCGGCGTCCGGTGCCGGGCCTGCTTCCACCACCTGTCGAAGTGCCGGGTGGAGACGATGTCAGCGGGGATGCGCGCGTCGTAGAGCTCGAACAGCGTCTCGTCGTCGACGGCGATGTCTCGCCGGCGGGCACGCTCCTCCAGCCGGCCGACGTCCTCGATGACCCGCTGGTTCTCCGCCCAGAACCGGTGGTGCGTCGTCCACTCCCCCTGCACCAGCGCGTGCCTGATGAACAGCTCGCGGGAGACCTCCGGGTCGATCGAGCCGTACTGCACCCGGCGGCCGACGACCAGCGGCAGGCCGTAGAGCGTCACCCGCTCGGTGGCGACGACCGAGCCGCGCTTGGCGTCCCAGCGCGGCTCGGAGTACTGCCGCTTCACCAGGTGCGCGGCGAGCTTCTCGACGTCCTCGGGGTCGATCCGCGCCACGGTCCGGGCGAACAACCTGCTGGTCTCGACGAGCTCGGCGGCGACCACCCAGCGCGGCGGTTTCTTGGCCAGCGGGGTGCCCGGCGCCAGCACGAACCGGGTGTTGCGGGTGCCCAGGTACTCCCGGCTCCCCCGCCGCCCGCCGTCCGAAGGGCGTTTATGGCCATTTCTGCCCTTCTCGGGCTCGGCCTGCATGCCGACGTGGCTGAGCAGCCCTGCGGTGAGCGCCGCGTGGATGCCGCGTTCGTCGGGTTCGGTGCCGAGTTCACCCAGCGCCATGCCGAGCCGGCGCGCCGTTCCGCGGAGCTGGCCGTGCAGGTCCTGCCACTCGCGGATGCGCAGGTAGTGCAGGAACTCGCGCTTCACGGTGCGGCGGAACTGGTTGCCGCTCAGCGCCTCCTGCTGCTCCCCCAGGTACCGCCAGAGGTTGAGCAGCGCGAGGAAGTCGGAGTTCTCGTCGGCGAACCGGCGATGCAGCTCGTCGGCCGCCTGCTGGTGCTCGGTCGGCCGTTCGCGCGGGTCCTGGATGGTGAGCCCCGCCGCGATGACCAGGACCTCCTCCAGCACACCGCGGCGGTCCGCCTCGACCACCATCCGGGCCATGCGCGGGTCGAGCGGCAACGCGGCCAGGGACCGGCCGATGCCGGTCAGCTTCCCGTGCTCGTCGAGGGCATGCAGCTCCTCGAGCAGGGCCAGCCCGTCGGCGACGGCGCGGCGGTCGGGCGGGTCGACGAACGGGAACTCCTCGACGGCGCCGAGGTCGAGCGCGGCCATCTGCAGCAGGACCGAGGCGAGATTGGTGCGCAGGATCTCCGGATCGGTGAACTCGGGACGGCTCTCGAAGTCCTCCTGCGTGTACAGCCGGATCGCGATGCCCGGTCCGAGCCGTCCGCACCGGCCCGAGCGCTGCCGGGCCGAGGCCTGGCTGACCGGCTCGATCGGCAGCCGCTGGACCTTGGTGCGATGGCTGTACCGCGAGATCCGCGCGGTGCCCGGATCGATGACGTAGCGGATCCCCGGCACGGTCAGCGAGGTCTCGGCGACGTTGGTGGCCAGCACGATCCGGCGGCCGGCGTGCGGGGCGAAGACCTTGTGCTGGTCGGCCGCGCTCAGCCGTGAGTACAGCGGGACGATCTCGGTGTTCGGGAGGGCACGTTCGGCCAGCGCGTCCTGGGTGTCGCGGATCTCCCGCTCCCCGGCGAGGAACACCAGGATGTCGCCGGGACCCTCCGCGACGAGCTCGTCGACGGCGTCGAGGATCGCGCTGACCTGGTCGCGATCCTCGTCGGCCTCCGGATCGTCGGGGTCCACCACGGGCCGGTAGCGCACCTCGACCGGGTAGGTGCGCCCGCTCACCTCGATGATCGGCGCCCCGCGGAAGTGGGCGGCCACCCGCTCGACGTCGATCGTCGCGGAGGTGATGACCAGCTTCAGGTCCGGACGGCGCGGCAGGATCTGCGCGAGGTAGCCGAGCAGGAAGTCGATGTTGAGGCTCCGCTCGTGGGCCTCGTCGAGGATGATCGTGTCGTACTGGCGCAGCAGCCGGTCGCGCTGGATCTCGGCCAGCAGCACGCCGTCGGTCATGAGCTTGACCAGCGTGTCGTCCGAGACGTGGTCGGTGAAGCGCATCTTGAAGCCGACGGCCCCCGAGCCCAGCGGGGTGCCCAGCTCCTCGGCGATCCGCTCCGCCACGCTCCGCGCCGCGATCCGGCGGGGCTGGGTGTGCCCGATCCGACCGCGGACCCCGCGGCCCAACTCCAGGGCGATCTTGGGCAGCTGGGTGGTCTTCCCGGAGCCGGTCTCCCCGGCGACGACGACCACCTGGTGGTCCCGCAGCGCCGCGGCGATGTCGTCCCGCCGGGCGCTCACCGGGAGGTCCTCGGGGTAGGTGACGGCCGGGACGGCGGCGCGTCGGCGCGCGATGCGCTCCTCCGCGGCGGCGACGTCGGCGGCGATGCGCTCGCGCTGCCGCTCCCGCGCTGCGGCGTCCCGTGTCGTGCGCAGCCCGTCGAGGCGACGGCGCAGCCGGTGCTCGTCGGCCAGCGTGAGCGCTGCGAGCCGCGCGCGGAGATCGTCGGGCGGGGCACTCACCGGGTGTTCGCGTTCCTCTCGGCCTCGGGCGGGTACCGGCGGCTCCGCGTCGGCCGTCCCAGGATCCCACTGTCGCGGCCCCCCGCACGAGCGTCTCTCACCACTCCGGGAGCGATCCTTGCACCGAGCAACGAGGTGTACGCTGCACCTGTTTTCTGACGCACAGGGGTTCCCGTGTCCAGCACCGCACCCGGCGAGCGCCGCTCGGAGCAGCGGAATCGCGCGATGGAGCGGCTGTCCGAGCAGCTGCCGCGCTTCCTGCGGCTGATCAGCGCAGCCCGCCTCCAGCTCTCCTCCGACCCTCGCGACCGCGCTGCGCTCGTCCTGCTCTACCCGCTGGTGCGGCTGGGGCCGCTCCGGCAGGGCGCCCTGGCCGACGAGATGCACGCGGACCCCTCGACGGTCAGCCGGCACGTCGCCGTCCTCGTGGCCGAGGGCCTGGTGCGGCGGGTCGCCGACGAGACCGACGGGCGGGCCACCCGGCTCGTCGTCACCGACGCCGGCCGCGCCGCCCACGACCTGATGCGCCGGGACGCCGCCGCCGTGCTCGACCGGATCACCGCCGGATGGGGCGAGACCGACCTCACCGACTTCACCCGACTGCTGGGCCGCTTCCTCGACGACCTCGCCGGCGCCCTGCCGGGCGACGCGGCCGCACCCACTCCTCCGCCTGGAGAACCCCGATGAGCCAGACCCGCGCCGCCGATCGGGCGTCCCGCCGCCGCACCGCCGCGGCACCCGACGCCGACGGCACGTTCACCCACCGGCAGATCGTCACGATCCTCGTGGGCCTCATGGTCGCGATGTTCCTGGCGGCACTGGACCAGACCGTCGTCTCCACCGCGATCCGCACCATCGCCGACGACCTGCAGGGCTACGACCTGCAGGCGTGGGCGACGACGGCGTTCCTCATCACCTCGACGATCGCCACCCCGCTGTACGGGAAGCTCTCCGACATCTACGGCCGCCGGCCGTTCTACCTGTTCGCGATCGGCGTCTTCGTCATCGGCTCGATCCTCTGCGGGATGGCCGACACGATGTACCAGCTCGCCGTCTACCGCGCGGTGCAGGGCGTCGGCGCCGGCGGGCTGATGTCCCTGGCGCTGGCGATCATCGGCGACATCGTCCCTCCGCGGGAGCGCTCGCGGTACCAGGGCTACTTCATGGCCGTCTTCGGCTCCTCCAGCGTGCTCGGCCCCGTCGTCGGGGGCTTCTTCGCCGGGCAGGACTCCCTGCTCGGCATCGACGGCTGGCGCTGGATCTTCTACGTCAACGTCCCGCTGGGCGCGCTCGCCTTCGCTGCCGTGTGGCGGGTGCTGCACCTGCCGCACGAGCGCCGTGAGCACCGCATCGACTGGCCCGGGGCGGTGACGCTCATCGCCTTCCTCGTGCCGCTGCTCGTCGTCGCCGAGCAGGGCCGGGTGTGGGGCTGGACGTCGGGCCAGGCGGTGCTCTGCTACGTCGTCGGCGCGGTCGGCTTCGTGCTGTTCGTGCTGAGCCAGCGGGCCTACGGGGACGACGCACTGCTCCCGCTGCGGCTGTTCCGCGACCGCACGTTCACGGTCAGCGCTATCGGCTCGGTCGTCATGGGGGCCGGCATGTTCGGCGGGCTGCTGCTGCTCCCGCAGTACCTGCAGATCGTGCACGGGTCGAGCCCGACGGTGGCCGGGCTGCAGATGGTCCCGCTGGTGCTGGGCATCATGTCCGGCGGGATCATCGCCGGGAACACCATCTCCCGGACCGGCCGGTACAAGGTCTTCCCGCTGATCGGCGTCGGCCTCATGGTCGTGGCGCTGGTGTCGCTGTCGATGGTCGTCGAGGCCGACACCTCGGTGTGGACGATGGCGCCGTTCATGGTGATGCTCGGCCTGGGCCTCGGCTTCAACTTCCAGCCGGTCATCCTCGCCGTCCAGAACGCCGTCTCCCCGAAGGAGATGGGGGTGGCGACCTCGTCGGTGACCTTCTTCCGCCAGATGGGCGGGACGATCGGCACCGCGGCCTTCCTCTCGCTGCTGTTCACCCGCATGCCGGTGGAGATCGAGGCGCGCATCCGCGAGGCCGCCGCGAACAGCCCCGAGGCGGCGCAACAGGCGCTGCAACTGCAGCAGCTGGGCCTGGAGGAGGTCACCTCCGACACCACCCGCATCCTGGGGTTCCCGCTGCTGGTGGATCCGTTCCGCGAGGGCTTCACGGCCTCGGTCGACCTGGTGTTCCTGGTCGCGGCGGGCGTCGTCGCCGTCGGCTTCTTCGTGTTCCTCTTCCTCCCGCAGCTGGAGCTGAGCGCCAAGTCGGGCATCCAGGCGCGGCAGGGTGCGGCGGCGGGCACGACCGCCGACGACCCAGGGGACGGCGGCGAGCAGGCGATCGAGGCGGTGGGCGCCGTGGCACCGTTGTCGGTCGCCCCGCCGACGGGCCGCCCGAGGGACACGGGAGCGCGCTGACCCACCCGTCCGCTCGAGTTGATCATCGTCTCCGTGCACGCGACACGATGGGACACGCCGCAGCGGCGGACACCGCGGCGATGATCAACTCGCAGGGGAGGCCCGGGCGACCACGATCCGCAGGGACACTGGCCGCGTGCGTTCCTCGCTGATCCTGTCCCGCCGCGACCTCCAGTTCCTGCTGCACGAATGGCTCGACGTCGCGGCGCTGACCGACCGGCCGCGGTTCTCCGAGCACTCGCGGGAGACGTTCGACGCGGTGCTGGAGCTGGCCGAGCAGGTGGCGACGGACCACTTCGCCCCGCACAACCGCGCCGCCGACGAGAACGAGCCCCGCATGGTCGACGGCAGGGTCGTGCTCCTCCCGGAGGTCGCCCGGGCGCTGGAGGCCTTCGCCGAGGCCGGACTCATGGCCGGCTCCTTCGACGAGGAGCACGGCGGCATGCAGTTGCCGCACGCCGTCGGCCAGGCGGTACTCGCGTGGTTCCAGGCGGCCAACATCGGGACGTCGGCCTACCCCTTCCTCACCATGGCCAACGCCCGGCTGCTCATCGCGCACGGCAGCCGGCAGCAGATCGACACGTTCGTCGGCCCGATGGTGCAGGGCCGCTGGTTCGGCACGATGGCGCTGTCGGAGCCGCAGGCCGGCTCGTCGCTGGCCGACATCACCACCCGGGCCGAGCCGCAGGACGACGGCACCTACCGGCTGACCGGCAACAAGATGTGGATCTCCGGCGGCGACCACGAGCTCACCGAGAACATCGTCCACCTGGTGCTGGCCAGGGTGCCCGGAGGTCCGCCCGGGGTGAAAGGCATCTCGCTGTTCGTCGTCCCGAAGTTCCTGGTGGGCGAGGACGGCTCGCTCGGGGAGCGCAACGACGTCGTCCTGGCCGGCCTCAACCACAAGATGGGCTACCGCGGGACGACGAACACACTGCTCAACTTCGGCGAGGGGGTGCACACGCCCGGCGGTCGCCCCGGGGCGGTCGGCTACCTCGTCGGCGACGAGCACCGCGGCCTGGCCTACATGTTCCACATGATGAACGAGGCCCGGATCGGCGTCGGGATGGGCGCCAGCGCGCTCGCCTGCACCGGCTACCTGCACGCGCTGGAGTACGCACGGACCCGCACGCAGGGCCGTCCGGCCGGCGACAAGGCGCCCAGCAGCCCACCCGTGCCGATCATCGAGCACCCCGACGTGCGCCGGATGCTGCTGGCCGCCAAGGCCTACGCCGAGGGCGGGCTGGCCCTCGGCCTGTACTGCGCGCGCCTGGTCGACGAGGAGCAGACCGCCACGACCGAGACCGTGCGCGAGCGCGCCCACCTGCTGTTGGACGTGCTCACGCCGATCGCGAAGGCGTGGCCGTCGCAGTGGGGTCCGGTGGCGAACGACCTGGCGATCCAGGTCCACGGCGGTTACGGCTACACCCGCGACTACCCGGTCGAGCAGTTCTACCGCGACAACCGGCTCAACCCGATCCACGAGGGCACGCAGGGCATCCAGTCACTCGACCTGCTCGGCCGCAAGGTCGTGATGCAGGACGGTGCGGGACTCCGACTGCTGGTGGAGACGATCACCGCGACCACCGCCCGTGCGTCGGGGACGGAGTGGGCCGGCTTCGCCGGTGACGTCGACGCCGCGGTGGACCGGCTCGTCACCGTCACCACGACGCTCTGGAGCGCCGGGGACGCGGAGCTCGCGCTGGCCAACTCGCACGTCTACCTCGAGGCCGCGGGGCACGTCGTCCTCGCCTGGTTGTGGCTGGAGCAGGCCCTCGCGACGGGCGACAGCGACGGCGACTTCTACGAGGGGAAGCGGGCGGCGGCGCGCTACTTCTGGCACTGGGAGCTGCCCCGCACGGGCCCGCAGTTCGACCTGCTGGAATCGCTGGACCGGACGGTGCTGGACGTCGACCCCGCCGTCCTCTGACCAGCACGAGCGCTGAACAGCACGCACCCGGACAGCACGACGCCCCGCCGACTCCACGGAGGAGCGGCGGGGCGTCGGTGCGTCGTCAGGCGGCTCGCGCCGCGCCCACCGGCTCGGGCGCGGTGTGCCGGGCACCGGAGGTGCGCTCGCGCTCGCGCTCGCGCTCGTAGCGGGCGGTGGACTGCGTGCCCATCGCGATCACCAGTGCCATCAGCACCAGGAACCCGATCAGGGTCACGGCCGGCCACATCACCATGTCTCTGGTCTCCCCCACACGTCGGGTGCCGCCGCGGGGTCGGGGCGGCGGCACGTCGTCGGAGCCCTCTGTCCCCCGTCCCGGCCTCGCTCAATCGTGAATCGTGAAGATCACCTGACGGTGTGTGACCGAGATCATGCAGAGCCCTCGACCGCGGCCCGAGCGGGGCGGCGCATCGGTCCGTGGTCTCATCGGTCGGTGTCCACCCGCGCCGCCGCCCCCGCCCGGAGCGGTGGCGTCGCCTCCGTCCTGCTCGTGGTCGCCCTCTCCCTGGTGGTCACCACGCTCTCGCTGCTGCAGAGCCTGGTCATCCCCGTCCTGGACCGGATCGCGACGCAGCTCGACGTCTCCGCGGCCGCGGCCGGCTGGGTGCTGACGGCGAACCTGCTGGCCGCCGCCGTCCTCACGCCGGTGCTGGGGCGGCTCGGCGACCTCAAGGGCGAGCGCCCGGTGCTCCTCGGCATCCTGGTGACGGTCGCGCTCGGCACGGGGCTGGCGATCGTCACCGAGTCACTGGCCCTGCTGCTGGTGGCCCGCGTGCTCCAGGGCGCCTCGTACGGCCTGTTCCCGCTGTCGATCAGCGTGCTCCGCCGCGAGCTGCCCACGCGCCGGCTCGGCGTCGCCATGTCGGTGGTGAGCAGCACCCTCGGTGTGGGTGCCGTGGCCGGGCTGGTCGCCACCGGGCTGCTCGCCCGCGACGGCAGCGACTACCGCGACCCGTTCTGGATCGGCCTGGCCATCACCCTGCTGGCGCTGGTCCTGTGCGCCCGGCTGCTGCCGCACCGCCCCCCGACCGGCGTGGGGCGGGTCGACTGGTGGGGGGCCGTCGTCCTCGGTGCCGGCCTGGTGCTGCTCCTGCTGTTCGTCTCGCAGGGCAACGCCTGGGGCTGGACCTCCCCGGTCACCGTCGGCTGCCTGGCCGGCGCGGTCGTGGTCCTCGGCGGGTGGGTGGCGCTCCAGCGCCGCACGGCCCAGCCGCTGGTCCGCCCGGCGATGCTGACCGACCGGCGCACCGTCGTCCCGAATGCCGTCGGCCTGCTGACCGGCATCGCGATGTTCGCGTCGTTCCTGGCCGTCCTGCAGTACGTGCAGAGCCCGCCGGAGGTCACCGGCTACGGCTTCGGCGCGACGACGCTCGAGGCGACCGTCGTCTACCTGCTGCCCGGCGGCGTCGTCGGGATTCTCCTGGCACCGTTCGCGGGCGCCGTCGTGACCCGCTTCGGCGGCCTGCCCACGCTCGTCGTCGGCGGCACCTTCGGCACGGCCGGGTTCGTGCTGCTCACCTGGTTCCGCAGCGAGTCGTGGGCGGTGATCGCTGCCGGGCTGGTCACCCAGCTGTCGGTGACGATCGCCTACGCCGCCCTCCCGGCGCTGGTGGTGCAGGCGGTGCGGGAGGACGAGACGGGCGTGGCCAACGCGGTGAACTCGATCTGCCGGTCGGTGGGGCAGGCGCTCGGCAGCGCCCTGGCGGTCACGCTGCTCGCCGCCTACCTGGACCCCGGCACCGGCCTGCCGCGCGACTCCGCCTTCACCTGGGTGGCGCTCGTCGGCATGGCGGTCTCGGCAGCCGTGCTGGTGGTGGCGCTGCTCGGCCTGCGGGGCGATCGCCGGGCCGCGCGCCGGTCACGGCCCGATCCCCTCGCCGAGGTGGAGCAGGCCACCGCCGCCGCGGGCGAGTGGTCACCGGTGTCCGCGATCCGCTGAGCCGGTGTCCGTTCGGCAACGGCACGCCGGAATGTGGCATGGAACCGGACCGTCCGGGGCACGAAGAGCGCCGATCGAGGCCTGCGCGCCTTCCCCGACCGGAGGACTCCATGACCCGACCCACCGGCTCCAGCCGTGCGAGCAGCCCCACCAGCGAGGCCCAGTTCCACGACAACCGCGCGGCCGACCCCGCGCCGGACGACGACACGATCAGCGGCACCCGCGCCGACTACGCCCCCACGGGCGCCGATCCGAAGCCGACGACGGGCGGCACGCTCAAGCGCACGCTGAAGGAGTTCAGCGAGGACAACCTCACCGACTGGGCCGCGGCGCTCACCTACTACGGCGTCCTGGCGCTGTTCCCGGCGCTGATCGCGCTGACCTCGATCGTCGGCCTGTTCACCTCGCCGCAGCAGCTGAGCGACGCCCTGACCGAGGTGGTCCCCGCCAGCGCAGCCGACACCCTCAACCCGGTCATCGAGCAGATCGCCGGGAACAACACCGCCGCCGGCCTGGGCCTGATCATCGGTCTCGCCGGCGCCGTCTGGTCGGCGTCCGGGTACGTGGGGGCCTTCACCCGCGCGGCGAACGTCGTCTACGAGACGCCCGAAGGCCGCAAGATCTGGAAGCTCAAGCCGCTGCAGCTGCTCATCACGCTGATCGGCATCCTGTTCGCCGCGGTCATCGTGGCGCTGCTGGTGCTCAGCGGCCCGGTGGTCGACGCGATCGCCGAGGCCATGGGCATCGGCGAGACCGGACAGACCATCTGGAACGTCGCCAAGTGGCCGGTCATCCTGGTCGTGCTGGCGCTGATGATCGCCGTCCTCTACTACTCGACGCCGAACGTGAAGCTCCGCGGCTTCACGTGGGTCAGCCCCGGCGCCGGCGTGGCCATCCTCGTCGCCGTCGTCGCGTCCGCGCTGTTCGCGTTCTACGTGGCCAACTTCGGCAGCTACAACGCGACCTACGGGGCACTCGCCGGCGTGGTGATCTTCCTGATCTGGTTCTGGTTGATCAACACCGCGCTGCTGTTCGGCATCGAGCTCGACGCCGAGATCGAGCGGACCAAGGAGCTCAAGGAGGGCGTGCCGAGGGCCGAGAAGGAGATCCAGCTCGACGCCCGCGGCGAGCCCAAGGACCAGCAGACGACGTAGGCGCCGTCGAACGCACGTCAGTGGCCCTCTCCCCCACCGGGAGGGGGCCGCTGACGCGTTCGCGCCGAGTGGCCGGAACCCTCGTGCGGGGAAGAAGGGCTCCCGCGCCATTCCCAGGGCCCTCGTTCCCCGCAGCAGGGGGATGGAGCACCCCCTGCCCGATCGGGTGGTCACGCACTCGTCACGTTGCCGCGGCGGCCGGGCGGGTAGGGGGCGACGACGTCCACCGACTGCAGGGAGACCCGAACCCCATGAGCGACCGCCCCGCGGTGACCTCCGACTTCTACGACCTCGAGGCGCTGCTGCCCGACGACGAGCGCGAGCTGCTGCACCGCGTGCGGGCGTTCATGGACACCCAGGTCGAGCCGGTCATCAACCACTACTGGACCCGCGGCGAGTTCCCGCACGAGCTCGTCCCCGGCCTCGCGGAGCTGGGCATCGCCGGCAACCCCTACTCCGGCTACGGCTGCCCCGGCCGCTCCTCGCTGTTCGACGGGGTGATCGCGATGGAGCTCTCGCGGGGCGACGCCTCCATCTCCACCTTCATGGGCGCCCACGGCGGCCTGGCGATGGGGTCGATCTACCTCTGCGGCTCCGAGGAGCAGAAGCAGCGCTGGCTGCCGGCGATGGCCCGCATGGAGCTGATCGGCGCGTTCGGCCTGACCGAACCGGACGCCGGCTCGGACATCGCCCGCGGGGCGCAGACCATGTGCCGCCGCGAGGGGGACACCTGGGTCCTCAACGGCGAGAAGAAGTGGATCGGCAACGCCAGCTTCGCCGACCTGATCATCATCTGGGCCAAGGACGAGGAGTCCGACCAGGTGCTCGGCTTCGTCGTCGAGAAGGGGACGCCGGGCTTCTCGACGGTCGATCTCCAGGACAAGATCGCGCTGCGGGTCGTGCAGAACGCGCTGATCACCCTCCAGGACGTGCGGGTCCCCGAGGAGAACCGCCTGCAGGAGGCGAACAGCTTCCGGGACACCGCGAAGGTGCTGAAGATGACTCGCGCCGGCGTCGCGTGGTCGGCGGTCGGCTGCTCCCGAGGGGCCTACGAGCACGCGCTGCGCTACGCGACCGAGCGCGAGCAGTTCGGCCAGCCGATCGCGGAGTTCCAGCTCGTGCAGGACCTGCTGGTGCGGATGCTCGGCAACATCACCGCGTCGGCCGCGATGTGCGCCCGGCTCTCCCAGCTCCAGGACGACGGCACGATGACCGACGAGCAGGCCTCGCTGGCCAAGGCGTTCTGCACCATGCGGATGCGCGAGACGGTCGGCTACGCCCGTGAGCTCATGGGCGGCAACGGCATCCTGCTGGAGAACCACGTGGGGCGGTTCGCCGCGGACGCCGAGGCGATCTACTCCTACGAGGGCACCCGCGAGGTGAACACGCTGATCGTCGGGCGGGCGGTGACGGGCACCAGCGCGATCGTCTGACCTGGGCGGTTCCGCGACCTCCTGCCGGACCGCCGCGGGTGTGTTTCAGTGACCTGGCTCACATCCGCGGCTCCGAGGAGACGTCATGGCCACGACGGCACCCCAGACCGACGTCCCCGAGGCGGCCGAGGCGGCCATGGGCCTGGACATGGTCCTGGTCGACGCCGCCCGCGGGCCGTTGCGCCGGCTGATGCCACCGGCCGGCACGACGCTGCGGTTCGGGGCCGCCCTGGCGCAGCGGCCGGGCGCTGTCGTCCGGCGGACCGGGGAGCTGGCCCAGGAGCTCGGCCGGATCGCGGTGGGCCGCTCCGAGATGGCCCCGGGCCGCAAGGACAAGCGGTTCGCCGATCCGGCGTGGTCCGGCAACCCGCTCCTGCGCCGGGCCATGCAGACCCACCTGGCCACGGCGCGAACGGCCTGGGAGCTCATCGACGACGCCGGGCTCGGCTGGCAGGACGACGAGCGGATCCGCTTCACCGCCACCAACCTCGTCGACGCGCTCGCCCCGTCCAACGTGCCGGTGCTCAACCCGCTGGGCTGGAAGGCGCTCATCGACACCGGCGGGCGGAACGTCGTGCAGGGCCTCCGCCGCATGGCCGCCGACCTCGCCACACCGCCGCGGGTGCCGTCCATGGTGGAGCCGGACGCGTTCACCGTCGGGGAGGACCTCGCGGTGACGCCGGGCCAGGTGGTGTTCCGCACCGACGTGTTCGAGCTGATCCGCTACCGGCCGACGACGGAGACCGTGCGCGAGGTGCCGCTGCTCATGGTGCCGCCGACGATCAACAAGTACTACATCGCCGACCTCGCGCCGGGCCGCAGCATCGTCGAGCACTACGTCGCCGCCGGCCAGCAGGTCTTCATGATGTCCTGGCGCAACCCCGACGAGCGGCACGCCGACTGGGACCTGGACACCTACGGGCAGGCGGTGGTCGACGCGATGGACGCCGTCGAGCAGGCGTCCGGGAGCGAGCGGGTGGCCCTGCAGGCGTTCTGCTCCGGCGGGATCATCGCCGCGATGGTGCTCGCCCACCTGGCCGCCCAGGGCGGGCAGGACCGGGTGGCTGCCGCCAGCTTCGCGGTCACCGTCCTCGACTGGGCGCGGGCCGGGACCGTCACCGCCCTCATGGATCCCGACGCGGTGCGCGCCGCCACCGAGCGCTCGCGGCGGAAGGGATACCTGGACGGCGCCCAGCTGGCCGAGGTCTTCGCCTGGCTGCGCCCCAACGACCTGATCTGGAACTACTGGGTCAACAACTACCTGCAGGGCAAGCCGCCGCCGAACTTCGACATCCTCTTCTGGAACGCCGACACCACCCGGATGACCGCGGCGCTGCACCGCGACTTCATCGACATCGCGCTGGGCAACGCGCTCACCGAGCCGGGCGCCGCCACGATGCTCGGCACGCCGGTGGACCTCTCCTCGGTCACCGTCGACAGCTACGTCACGGCGGGGATCGCCGACCACCTCTGCCCGTGGCAGGCCTGCTACCGCAGCACCCAGCTGCTGGGCGGGACGAGCCGGTTCATCCTGTCGACCAGCGGTCACATCGCCTCGCTGGTCAACCCGCCGGGCAATCCGAAGGCCACCTTCCAGGTCGCCGACGACACCCCGCCGGACCCGCAGGAGTGGCTGTCCCGGGCCACCACCGAGCAGGGGTCCTGGTGGCCGGACTTCACCGCGTGGCTCGGCGAGCGGTGCGGGGACGAGGTGCCGGCACCGACCGACCTGGCCGGTGGACTGGAGGTGCTGGGTACGGCCCCGGGCACCTATGTCTTCGACAAGTAGCGGCGAGCGGGTCCGGACGGTCACCGCCGCCGGCCGCACGCTGCGGACGTCGGTGCGGCCCGGTACCGACGGGTCCGTGCCGCCGCTGCTGCTGATGAACGGCATCGGCGCGAGTCTCGAGGTGCTCCAGCCGTTCGTCGACGCCCTGGACCCGCGGCGGACGATCATCCGGTTCGACGTCCCCGGCGTGGGTGGCTCCCCGCCGCCGGTCGTCCCCTACACCCTGGCCACCTTCGGGCCGGTGGTGAGCGGCATGCTCGACCGGCTGGGGTTCGACGGCAGCGTGGACGTGCTCGGCCTGTCGTGGGGCGGCGGCCTCGCGCAGCACTTCGCCGTCCAGCACCGCCGCCGCTGCCGCCGGCTGGTCCTCGCCGCGACCGGCACCGGCGCGCTGATGGTGCCGGCGCATCCGCGGGTGCTCGGCCGGATGCTCACGCCCCGGCGGCACCGCGACCCCGCGT
Source organism: Blastococcus sp. CCUG 61487 (assembly GCF_005222955.1). GTDB lineage: Bacteria > Actinomycetota > Actinomycetes > Mycobacteriales > Geodermatophilaceae > Blastococcus. The sequence goes on from NZ_LWUA01000295.1 coordinate 20,417, forward strand.
ACGCCCGCCGCATCGCCGGGGAGATCTACGGCGGCACCATGCGCGACGAGCCCGAGCGGGCCGCCCGGGCGCTGCACGCCGAGACCCGGCTGGGGCCCCGCCGCGGCTACTACTACCAACTGGCCGCGAGCACCGGCTGGAGCAGCCTGCCCTTCCTGCGGCTGATCCGGCAGCCGACGCTGATCGTCGCCGGGGACGACGACCCGATCGTGCCGGTGGTCAACGCCCGGGTCATGGCCCGCCTGCTGCCCGACGCCCGGCTGCACGTCTACCGCGGCGGCCACATCGCGCTGGTCACCGAGGCGGCCGAGCTGGCACCGGTCGTCGAGGAGTTCCTGGACGGCTGAGCAGCTCAGTCGTGGGCGTCCCACCACGCCGCTGCCGCCTCCGCCGGTGTCCGGCCGTCGAGCTCGACGGCGCGGTTGAGCCGCACGAGGTCGTCGGTGGTCAGCCGGGCGCTGGTCTCGTCCAGGGCCCGGCCCAGCCGCTCCCCCCACCGCTCGGTGGCCGCGGCCCGCACCAGGGGGACGACGTTCTCCCGCGGCTGCAGGGACCTGTCGTCGGCGAGCAGGACCACGGGGGCGGAGGCGAGACGGGCATCGGTGGTCTCGAGCATGCCGACGTCGATCTGTCCGGACAGCAGCGCCTCGAGGGTGGCCGCGCGGGTGGGCATGCTCAGCACCCGCGCGAACCCCATGCCGTACACCTGCTGCAATCCGAGCAGGCAGAACAGCCGGTCCGGGCACTCCGGCGGACCGCCGAAGGTGAGCCCCGACGACAGCGGCGCGAGGTCGGAGAGCGTGCTCAGGTCGTGGCTCCGGGCGAAGGACCTGGTGACGACGAAGCCGTTCTGGTCCTCGGCGGCCGCCGGCGACAGGACGTCGACGTCGCGGTCCGCCATCGTGGCGGCGAGCTCGGCGTGCATCTCCTCCGGCGAGGCCGGCGAGCCCAGGGACTGCGGCCGGGCGAACGCCAGCGCCGTCCCCAGGTAGTCGATGACGACGTCGACGACCCCCTGCTGCAGCGCGGGCGAGACGACCTCGCGGGTGCCGATCCCGTGCTGGACCGTCACGGGCACCCCGGCCCGCCGCGCCGCCTCCGCGTAGACCTCCACCAGGATCTGGTTCTCCCGGAAGTCGTACGAGGCGAAGCGCACCGTCTCGACCGGCGCGGCCGCCGGCTGGGCGGGGGCGCCGCAGGCGGCGAGCAGCAGCACCAGGACGGCGACAACCGCACCTCGAGCGCCCACCGCATCCCCTCCCGCCCGCGCGGAGGCCCACCGTAGAACGACGGCGGCACGGAAAGGGATGGTCGCGACGCCGCCCGAGGAGCAGCATGCGCTGGCATGGCGACGGTGCCACAGGCCCTGCCTCCGCCGGCCGCGGCGGGGCCGGTCGTGCGGCCGGCGAGCCCGGCCGCGCCGGCCATCGCCCGCGTGCGCCGGCGGCGCCGTCCCTCGGGCGAGCCGCCCGCGCTCCCCCGGCAGCTGCGCACGTCCGGCCGGTGGTGGCTGGGGCTCA
>NZ_LWUA01000296.1 GCF_005222955.1 Blastococcus sp. CCUG 61487
CGTCGGGGGCGCTGGTGCCGGGGGTGCCGGGGCGCACGGCACGGGCACCGGCCCGAGCGCGTCGGTGCCGGAGGTGGCCGGTCCCGTCGCGCACGCCAGCGAGCCGCGGAGCTGCTCGACGCGGGCGGTGACCTGCGCCAGCAGCACCAGGGAGGCGTCGACGTCGTCGATCGCGGCCGCCGGCACCTCGGCGCGCGCCGCGCCGAGCTGCGCGGACTGCTCGTCGGTCCAGCCCGCGAGCCGGTCCAGCGGTGCGCCGTCCTCGGTGTCGACGGCGCGGCCGGCCAGCCAGGCGGCGCCCTCGGCCGTCAGCTCGTCCATCGTCGCGAGCGTGGACTCCGCGAGCTCGGCGTCGTCGTCGAGCCGGGAGAGCTCCTGCAGCCGGGTGCGGGCGTGGTCGAGCAGGACCTGGCCGCGGGAGTCGCCCGCCAGCGCCAGCTGGGTCTGCTCCGTGCCGCGCTTGAGGGCGTAGAGCGCATCGCCGGGGCGGGCGTCGGTCGAGAACGCCACGAGCGTGGCCAGGGCGGTCACCGCCATGGCGGCTCCGGCCAGGCCCGCGGTCATGCGCGTCCGCCACGCGGACGCGGGCAGGTCCGGAGCCCGGACGGCGAGCAGCCGGCGTAACCCTCGGGGCCGGACCGGCTCGGGCGAGCGCACGGCGGCCATCGCGACCAGTCGCTGGCGCGTGGCCATCCGGAAGGCGGGATCGGGCTCGACGTCGAGCTCCGGGGCCAGCTGCTCGAGCAGGGCGACGACCTCGGGGCCGGCCCGGTCGTCCCCACGCAGGGCAGCACGGCGGGACGGCGCCGTTCCGCTCTCGTGCGTGGTCACGGCGTTCCTCCGGTGGTGAGAGCGTGGTGTCCGCTTCTCGGCACACCGCGCTGCAGACGGCTCAACGACGCGCCGGGGCACTCGGTTACGGCCCGCGCGGGCGACGTCGCTCTCATCGCAGTCCCTCCGGCAGCATCCCCGCCAGCCGCCGCACGGCGCGGTGCTGCAGCGCCTTGATGGCGCCGTCCTTCTTGCCCATGATCTCGGCGGTCTCGGAGACCGAGAGGCCGTGGATGAAGCGCAGCACGATGCACTCCTGCTGCTCGCTGCCCAGTTGCTGCACGCACTCGAGCAGCTGCCGGTTGGTCAGGTGGGAGATGACGGCGTCCTCCGGGCTGTCGGTGGCCCGGTCGGCGTCCCGCATGTCGGCGGTGGCGACCTCCAGCCGGTACCTGCTGCTCTTTACGTGGTCGAGGACGATGTTGCGGGCGATGGTCACCAGCCACGCGCCGACGTCGCGACCCTGGAAGCTCAGCGAGTCGATGCGGCGCAGCGCCCGCACGAAGGTCTCGCTGGTCACGTCCTCGGCGGTGGCGCGGTCACCCACGCGGTTGTGGACGTACCGGTAGACCAGCGTCACGTAGTGGTCGTAGAGCAGGCCGAACGCCTCGGCGTCGCCCTCCTGGGTGCGGCGCACCCAGCCCCACACGTCCGGCTCTCCGGCCGCGGGCGCCGGCGGGGCCGTCTCCGGTGCCGTGTCGGCGACGACGTTGGGCTCGGCGGCCACCGGCGCGGGCAGCGCCTCGGTGTTCGCCCGGGGATGGGGCGTGGGGCGCGGATGCGGACGGGGGCGCGGCCGCGGACGCGGGGCAGCGGCGGGAGCCGGCTGCTCGGCGTCCAGGGGGTGCGCCATTGCGGGCTCGGACCTCCTCGTCGGCCCGCGGACCTGGACCGTCTCCTCCCCGTCGGACACGGCGCTTCGCGGGCGCGTGAGCTGCGGGGCTCGCTCCATGGTGACAACATCGCCTCTGCCCGTCCACGCCAACACCGACGGAGGCACCGACCGGGGGTCGCCCCGGCGGCGCGTTCCGCCTGCGCTCACGGAGGAGATGTGCCCGACCAGGAGGCAGGGAGGTCCCTGGCCGCACTGGCGCGGGCCGCGGCCCGCCAGCGCCCGGACGCACCGGCCGTGATCACCCGCGACCAGCGGCTGACCTGGGCCGAGCTGGACGCCGCCGTCGACCGGGCGGCCGCCGGGTACGCCGAGCGGGGGCTCGCCGTCGGGGACCGGGTCGCGGTGCAGCTGCCGAACTCGGTGGCCTGGCTGCGGGCCGTGCTGGGCGCGCTGCGCGCCGGGCTCGTCGTCGTCCCCGTCAACACCGCCTACACCGAGCCCGAGCTCGAGTACCTGCTGACCGACTCCGGCGCCGCGCTGCTGGTCGCCCCGACCGCCCGCGACGAGCTGGCCGGCGTCCCGGTGTGCCCGGGGCCGCCCGACGCCGACGGCCCGCCGCCGGCGGTCGCCGACGACGACGACGCGCTCGCCTTCCTCTGCTACACCAGCGGCACCACCGGCCGGCCCCGCGGGGCGATGCTCACCTCCGGCGCGCTGCGGGCCAACCAGCAGCAGTGCCTGGCGATGACCCCGCCGCCGGTGCGCCCGGACGACCGCGTGCTCCTGGTCCTGCCGCTGTTCCACGTCTACGGCCTCAACGCCGGCTTCGGCCTGGTCGCCGCCACCGGTGCGTGCGCCGTGCTCGAGGAGACCTTCGACCCGAGCGCCTCGCTGGCCGTCATGGCCGAGGAACAGGTGACCGCGGTGCCCGGCGCGCCGCCGATGTACCAGGCGTGGCTGGCCCTGGCCGACGCTCAGGGGAACGACGCCCAGCTGCGCCGCGGCTTCGCTGCCGTGCGGATCGCCTCCGCGGGCGCCGCGCCCCTCCCCGAGGAGGTGTGGACCGCGATGCGCGACAGGGCGGCCGTCACCGTGTGGGAGGGGTACGGGCTGACCGAGGCCGCGCCGGTCGTGGCCAGCACCCTCGCCACCGGCCGCCCCAAGCCGAGCTGCATCGGTGGTCCGCTGCCCGGGGTGGAGCTGACCCTGCGCGACACCGCCGCCCACGGCATCGAGGACGAGACGGCCGACGCGGACGGACCCGGCGTGGCGGCCGAGCCCTCGGCCGACGAGGCCGGCCGGGACCTCCACGACCTCGACGAGGAGCAGGGCGAGGGGGACGACGAGGGCCCGGGCGAGCTGTGGATCCGCGGGCCCAACCTGTTCTCCGGCTACTGGCCGGACGGAGCCGACGGCCCCGACGACGAGGGCTGGCTGGGCACCGGTGACCTCGCCTACCGGGACACCGACGGCGACTACCACCTGGTCGACCGCCGCAGCGACCTGATCCTGGTCAGCGGCTTCAACGTCTATCCCGCCGAGGTGGAGCGGGTGCTCGACACTCACCCCGCGGTCGCGGAGAGCGCCGTCATCGGCGCGCCCGATCCCCGCACGGGCTCCGCGGTGCGGGCCGTGGTCGCGCTGGTCCCCGGGGCGCAGGTCTCCTTCGAGGAGCTGCGGGACCACGCCGCGGAGTCGCTGGCCCGCTACAAGGTGCCGACGTCGGTGCACTTCCTGCCCTCGCTGCCGCACTCCCTGACCGGCAAGGTGAGCCGCGCCCGCTTGCGCGAGCTCGGTCTCACCGCCGCGGAGACGGATGCCGGGACGGATGCGGAGACGGATGCGGAGACGGATGCCGGGACGGGTTCCGGGTCGGAGGCCGAGTCCGGTGACGGGTGAGCCGGCCCGCCTGCGGCTGCTGACCAGGTCCGGCTGCCACCTGTGCCAGGTCGCCGAGGAGACGCTCGAGCGGGTGGCCGGGGAAGCGGGCCTCGCGGTCGAGGCCGTCGACGTCGACGCCGACCCCGAGCTGCAGTCGGAGTTCGGCGACCGCGTGCCGGTCGTCCTGCTCGACGGGCGCGAGCACTCCTACTTCACCGTCGACGTCCCCCGCCTGCGCCGCGACCTGGGGATGTAGGAGGACGACCCCGAGCGCCCCGTCCACGGGTCGCCCGGGGAGCCGGGGACGTGGTTCTCGCCACACGGCCACCCGTTCGGGCCGGTCAGGGGGCCGCCGCGTCCTCGGGAACTTTGTTCCGGCGTTCACAAGCGGCTACCGTGGGGCTGCGCGGGCGCCTCCGGGTGCCCGCCCCGTTCCTCGTCGTCGTTCCGCGTGTCGTCGCACCGCCCCGGTCCGCCCGGGCCCGGGCGCGCGGCCGCTCTGGAGAGCCCGTGATGCAGTCGCGGCCCCGGACCATCCCGGAGGCCACCGTCGCCCGCCTGGCCGTGTACCTCCGGGTGCTGTCCACGCTCGCCGACGGCGGCCGGACCACGGTGTCCTCGGGCGAGCTGGCCTCCGCCGCCGGGGTGAACCCCGCCGGCCTGCGCAAGGACCTCTCCCACCTCGGCCCCTGCGGCGTGCGGGGCGTGGGCTACGAGGTGGCGTCGCTGCGCGACCGCCTCGCGCGCGTGCTCGGCGTGGAGCGCGCCCGCGCCTGCGTCCTCGTGGGCATCGGGAACCTCGGCTCGGCGCTGGCCGACTACGCCGGGTTCGGGACGCGCGGCTTCGACTTCGTCGGCCTGTTCGACGCCTCGCCCGCCCGTGTCGGGCAGCAGATCGGCGCGCTCACCGTGCGCTCGCTCGACGACCTCGAGGACGTCGTCGCGGCCACCGGCGCCTCGATCGGCGTCATCACCACGCCGGCCGAGGTCGCCCAGGGCGTCTGCGACCGGCTGGCCGCGGCGGGCGTGCGCAGCATCCTGAACTTCGCGCCGGTTCCCCTCGTCGCGCCGCCCGGCGTCGACGTCCGCAAGGTGGACCTCTCCGTCGAGCTGCAGGTGCTCGCCTTCCTGGGCCAGCAGCGCCTGGCGCCCGCCTCGTCCGTGGAGGAGTCGGCATGAGCCTCCTGGCCGTGGGCATCAGCCACCGCACCGCTCCCGTCGCGCTGCTCGAGCAGTTCGCGATGGGTGACGACGACCGCGTGAAGGCGCTGCACGAGCTCGTCGAGGGCGACCACGTCGCCGAGGCGCTGGTGCTCGCCACCTGCAACCGCGTCGAGGTGTTCGCCGAGGTCGACCGCTTCCACGGCGGGGTCACCGACGTGAGCCGGGTCCTCGCCCGGCAGGCCGGTGCCTCGGTGGAGGAGCTCTCCCCGTACGTCACCGTCCACTACGAGGACCAGGCCGTCACGCACCTGTTCACCGTCGCCGCCGGGCTGGACTCGATGGTCGTCGGCGAGACCCAGGTGCTCGGCCAGCTGCGGGCGGCCTACGCGCTGGCCCGGGCCCAGGGCACCGTCGGCCGCGCCCTGCACCCGATCGCCCAGCGGGCGCTGCGCGTCGGGAAGCGGGTGCACGCCGAGACCGGCATCGACCGGGCGGGCGCCTCCCTGGTCTCGGTGGCCCTGGACCGTGCCGAGGCCCGGATCGGCGACCTCGCGGGCCGGCGCGCCCTCGTCGTGGGCGCCGGCTCCATGGGCGCCCTGGCCGCGACCACGCTGGCCCGCCGCGGCGCCGACGTCGTCATCGGCAGCCGCACGCACGCCTCCGCCCAGCGTCTCGCCGCCACTCTCGGCGGCCGCGCCGTCGAGCTCGCCGACGCCGACGAGGAGCTGGTCACCGCCGACGTCGTCGTCTCGTGCACCGGCGCCACCGGTGTCGTGGTGACCACCGAGTCGGTCGCCGCGGCCATGGCACGGCGCGACGGTCGCGAGCTCGCCGTGGTCGACCTGGCGCTGCCCCGCGACGTCGACCCGGGCGTCGCCGCACTGCCGGGCGTGCACGTGGTCGACCTCGCGCTGCTGCAGGGCGAGCGGAGCGCGCTGGACGGCGGGCCCGCGGCCACGAGCCCCGTCGCGGCCGACGACATCGCCGCTGCGCACGCGCTGATCGAGTCCGAGGCGGCGCTGCTGCGCGCCGAGCAGCAGGCCGCCGCCGTCGCGCCCACCGTCTCCGCGCTGCGCAGCCAGGCCGCCGAGGTCGTCGACGCCGAGCTGCTGCGGCTCTCGACCAGGCTGCCCGACCTCGATCCCCGCGCCCGCGCCGAGGTGGCCCGCACCGTGCGCCGCGTCGTCGACAAGCTGCTCCACGAGCCCACCGTGCGGGTCAAGCAGCTCTCCGCCGGGCCCGGCGGCACCGACTACGCCGGCGCGCTGCGCGCCCTGTTCGGCCTGGGCATCGACGCCGACGTCGACGGCGCGACGACCAGCCTGGCCGACGCCGTCACCGTCGACCCCGACCGGCAGGGAGGTGCCGCGTGACCGCGCTCGGTTCTCCCTCCGCGCCGACGTCCACCGGCGTGCTGCGGCTCGGCACCCGTGCCAGCACGCTGGCGCACACGCAGTCGCAGGGCGTCGCGGACGCCATCACCGCGGCCACCGGCACCCCGGTGCAGCTGGTGCACATCACCACCGAGGGCGACCGCTCCCGGGCGGCGATCCAGCAGCTCGGGAGCACCGGCGTCTTCGTCGCCGCGCTCCGCGACGCGCTGCTGGCCGGCGAGGTCGACCTCGCCGTGCACAGCTGCAAGGACCTCCCGACGGCTCCGCAGCCCGGGCTGATCCTGGCCGCCGTACCCGGTCGGGAGGACCCGCGCGACGCGCTCGTGGCCCGCGACGGGCTCACCCTCGGCGAGCTGCCGCCCGGCTCGCGGGTCGGCACGGGCGCTCCCCGCCGCGTGGCGCAGCTGCGCGCGCTCGGCCTCGGCCTGGAGGTCGTGCCGATCCGCGGCAACGTGGAGACCCGCCTCGGCCGCGTCGCCGGTTCGGCCACGGGCCCGGGTGACCTGGACGCCGTCGTGCTCGCCCGGGCGGGGCTCTCCCGCATCGGCCTGCTCGACGTCATCACCGAGACCCTCGACCCCTTGCAGGTGCTTCCCGCGCCGGCCCAGGGCGCCCTCGCCGTCGAGTGCCGGACCAGCGACGCCCGCACCCGCGAGCTGCTCGGCCGGCTCGAGGACCCGATCACCCGCGCCTGCGTGCTCGCCGAGCGGACGACGCTGGGCACGCTCGAGGCGGGCTGTAGCGCGCCGGTCGCCGCCTACGCCGAGGTGGCCGACGGCGAGGACGGCCTCGAGCTCTACCTCCGCGCGTCGGTGACCGCGATCGACGGCAGCGACGGCATCCGCGGCTCGCTCACCGGACCTCTCGCCGACGCCGCCGCCCTCGGCCGCGCGCTCGCCGAGGACCTGCTCGACCGCGGCGCGGTCGAGCTCATGGCGGTCGAGAAGTGACCGAGCTTGCGAGGTCACCGATGGACGCAGCACCCCCGGGCGCGGGCCGGGGAGCGCTAGCGAGCCGGACCGTGACCGCCTCCCAGACCCAGCAACAAGTGGCCCACCGGGCCAGGATCAGGAGCACGCGATGACGCGCTTCCGCAAGACCGTCGGCAGCGCCGGCCGGGTCGTCTTCGTCGGCGCAGGGCCGGGTGACCCCGGCATGCTGACAGCTCGCGCCACGGCGGCGCTCGGCGAGGCGGCGCAGGTCGTCGTCGACGCCGAGGTCCCCGCCGCCGTCCAGGACGCCGTCCGCGGCATCAACCCGGATGCGGAGATCGTGCCCGCCGAGGGCGAGCCGGCCGAGGTGGCCAAGGCCGCCGTGGCCGCCGCCAAGGGCGGCGCCGTGGTGGTCCGCCTCGTGGCCGGCGACCCGTACACCGACGACGCCGCGATCAAGGAGGTGCAGGCCGTCGGGCGCACCTCCGTGGGCTTCGACGTCGTCCCCGGCGTCGCCCCGGTGACGGCGGTCCCCGCGTTCGCCGGTGTGGCCGCGGGCAGCACCGCGCTCACCGCTGACCTGCGCTCCGGCGTCGACGTGGGCGCGCTGGCCGGCGCGGCCGCCGCGACCGGCGGGACGCTGGTGCTGCGGGCCGCCGCCGAGGAGCTGCCCGACGCCGCCGCCCGGCTGGTCGAGGGCGGGCTGTCCGGCGGCACCCCCGTCGTCGTCACCACGAATGGCTCGAGCACGGCGCAGAAGAGCGTCGTCGCCAAGCTGTCGGCGGTCGCGGAGAAGGCCGCCGGCCTGGACTCCGTCACCGGCCAGGTCGTCGCCACGATCGGCCCCGCCGTCGACAAGCGCGCCCGGATGTCCTGGTGGGAGAGCCGCCCGCTGTTCGGCTGGCGGGTCCTGGTGCCGCGCACCAAGGACCAGGCCGCCGCGATGAGCGACCGGCTGCGGGCGTACGGCGCCGTGCCGGTCGAGGTCCCGACGATCGCCGTCGAGCCGCCGCGCAGCCCCGCGCAGATGGACCGTGCGGTCAAGGGCCTGGTCACCGGCCGCTACGGCTGGATCGTGTTCACCTCGTTCAACTCGGTGAAGGCGGTGCGCGAGAAGTTCGCCGAGCTGGGCCTGGACGCCCGCGCGTTCGCCGGGGTGAAGGTCGCCTGCGTCGGCGAGCAGACCGCTGACGCAGTCCGTGCCTTCGGCATCGAGCCGGAGCTCGTGCCCACCGGCGAGCAGTCCAGCCAGGGCCTGCTGGTCGACTTCCCGGAGTACGACGACGTGCTCGACCCGATCGACCGCGTCCTGCTGCCGCACGCCGACATCGCCACCGAGGTGCTCGCCGCGGGGCTGGTCGAGCGCGGCTGGGAGGTCGACGACGTCACCGCCTACCGCACGGTGCGCGCCGCTCCGCCGGCCGCGAGCGTCCGCGAGGCGATCAAGGGCGGCGGCTTCGACGCGGTGTGCTTCACCTCGTCGAGCACCGTGCGCAACCTGGTCGGCATCGCCGGCAAGCCGCACGCCAAGACCGTCGTCGCGGTGATCGGCCCGCAGACCGCGGCCAGCGCGCAGGAGTTCGGGCTGCGCGTCGACGTCCAGCCGGAGACGGCGGCCGTCGTGCCGTTGGTCGACGCCCTGGCCGAGTACGCGCTGTCGCTGCGCGAGGCGGAGGACGGCGAGGGCGCGTGAGCTCCGGCGCGGTGGGCGGGACGAACCCCGGCTTCGCGCGCGGGCGCCGGCTCCGGTCGACGCCCGCGCTGCGGCGGCTGACCGCGCAGACCCGGGTGGCCCCGGCCGATCTGGTGCTGCCGGTGTTCGTCAAGGAGGGCATCGCCGAGCCGGTGCCGATCGGCTCGATGCCCGGCGTCGTCCAGCACACCCAGGACTCGCTGCGGAAGGCCGCCCACGAGGCGGCCGAGGCCGGCATCGGCGGGCTGATCCTGTTCGGCATCCCCGCGGACAAGGACCCCGTCGGCTCCCAGGCCGACGCCGCCGACGGCGTGGTCAACGTGGCGCTGCAGAACCTGCGGGCCGACCTGGGCGACGAGCTCGTCCTCATGGCCGACCTCTGCCTCTGCGAGTTCACCGACCACGGGCACTGCGGCGTCGTCACCCCGGCGGGGCTCGTCGACAACGACCCCACGCTGGACCGCTACGCCGCCGTCGCCATCGCCCAGGCGCAGGCCGGCGCCCACCTGGTCGCCCCCAGCGGGATGATGGACGGCCAGGTGGCGGCCATCCGCGCGGGGCTGGACGGCGCGGGCTTCTCCGAGCTCCCGATCCTCGCCTACGCCGCCAAGTACGCCTCGGGCTTCTACGGCCCGTTCCGCGAGGCGGCCGAGGGCGCGCCGCAGTTCGGCGACAGGTCGACCTACCAGATGGACCCGCCCAACGCCGACGAGGCGCTGCGCGAGGTGCGCCAGGACCTCGCCGAGGGCGCCGACGCGGTCATGGTCAAGCCGGCGCTGCCCTACCTGGACATCGTCGCCCGGGTCGCCGACGCCGTCGACGTGCCGGTGAGCGCGTACCAGGTGAGCGGCGAGTACGCGATGGTCGAGGCGGCCGCCGCGAACGGGTGGGTGGACCGCGAGCGGGCGATCCTCGAGACGCTCACCGCGATCCGCCGGGCCGGCGCCGGGCAGGTGCTCACCTACTGGGCCGTCGAGGCCGCACGGCTGCTGGCCCGCGGGTGACGTGATGGTCGGGCCGCGGGAGGTCTACACGGAGCCCGGAGGGTCCTGGCGGCCGCTGTGGCTCGTCCTCGGCGCGCTGGCGCTGTTCCTGGTGCTCGACCTCGCCCTTCCCGGCCGCGACGTGCCGGCCGTCCTCTGGGTGGTCGCCACCGCGGGCGTGCTCGGCGTCGTGGCGATCGGGTGCCTGTCGGCACGGCGGCTCTGGACCGTCCGCGTCGACGACGACGGCCTCGCCGTCGGGCGCGAGACGGTCCGCTACGCCGACGTCGACCTCGAGCACCTGCTCGCCGTGGACGCCGGGGTGGACGCGGGCGCGCCCGTGCTGGGCGGCGGCTGGTCGCTGCCCCGGGGTTGCACCGGCCTGCCGCTCCGGCTCACCGACGGCCGCACGGTGCTCGTGCCCACCCGCGATCCCGCGCCGCTGTACGAGGCGCTGGTGGGCAGGGTCACCGACGCCGCCGACGAACGCACAGGAAGAGAAGGGACACTGGGTCCGTGACCTCGCCGGACAGCTCCTCCTTCCCGTACGAGGCCCCGATCTCGGCGGCGCTCTTCGACCGCGGCCGCGCCGTCATCCCGGGCGGGGTGAACAGCCCGGTGCGGGCGTTCCAGGCCGTGGGCGGCACGCCCCGGTTCATGGTCGAGGGGTCCGGGCCGTGGATCACCGACGCCGACGGGCGGCGCTACGTCGACCTGGTGAGCTCCTGGGGTCCGCTGCTCCTCGGCCACGCGCACCCCGCCGTCGTCGAGGCCGTCACCGCGGCCGCCCGCCGCGGCCTGACGTTCGGGGCGCCCACCGAGGGCGAGGTGGACCTGGCGGAGGAGATCCGCGCGCGGATGGCGCCCGTGAAGCGGGTGCGGCTGGTCAACTCGGGCACCGAGGCGGTGCTCTCGGCGATCCGGCTGGCCCGCGGCGTCACCGGCCGCCCCGTCGTCGTGAAGTTCGCCGGCAACTACCACGGCCACGTCGACGCGCTGCTGGCCTCGGCCGGCTCCGGCGTCGCCACGCTCGGCCTGCCCGACACCCCGGGCGTGACCACCGGCGCGGCCGCCGACACGGTGGTGCTGCCCTACAACGACCTCGCCGCCGTCGAGGCGGTCTTCGCCGAGCGCGGCCCGCAGATCGCCGCGGTGATCAGCGAGGCAGCGGCCGGCAACATGGGCGTCGTGCCGCCGGAGCCCGGCTTCAACGCCGGGCTGCGCCGGATCACCGCCGAGCACGGCGCGCTGCTGGTCCTCGACGAGGTCATGACCGGTTTCCGGGTCTCGCGCTCCGGCTGGTACGGCATCGACCCCGTCGACGCCGACCTGTTCACCTTCGGCAAGGTGATGGGCGGCGGGATGCCGGCGGCGGCGTTCGGTGGCCGCGCCGACCTGATGGAGCACCTCGCGCCGGCCGGGCCGGTCTACCAGGCGGGCACGCTCTCGGGGAACCCCGTCGCCGTCGCGGCCGGGCTCACCACGCTGCGGCACTGCACCGACGAGGTCTACGCGCACTGCGACGAGGTGTCGGCGGTGCTCCGCGGGGCCGCCGGCGCGGCGCTGTTCGCCGCCGGCGTGCCGCACCGCGTGCAGCAGGCGGGCAACATGTTCTCGATCTTCTTCGTGCCCGACGAGCGCCGGGTGCGCGACTACGACGACGCCCGCACGCAGGAGGTCTTCCGCTACCGGGCGTTCTTCCACGCCATGCTGGCCCGCGGCGTGTACCTGCCGCCCTCGGCGTTCGAGTCCTGGTTCGTCAACGCCCAGCTCACCGGCGAGGCGCTGGACCGCGTGCTCGAAGCGCTGCCGGCCGCCGCCCGCGCCGCCGCGGAGGCCACCCCATGAGGGCGGAAATGGCCATTTCTGCCCTGGGGGTGGGGGCGTGAGCGAGCGGACGACGGTGCACCTGCTGCGGCACGGCGAGGTGCACAACCCCGGCAAGGTGCTCTACGGCCGGCTGCCGGGCTTCCGGCTGTCGACCACCGGCGAGGCGATGGCGCTCGCGGCGGCCGAGTGGTTCGCCGGGCACGACGTCACCCACCTGGTCTCCAGCCCGCTGGAGCGCGCGCAGCAGACGGCCCGCCCGCTGGCCGGCGCGACCGGGCTGGACGTCGCGATCGACGACCGGCTGATCGAGGCCGGCAACGCCTTCGAGGGCATGGTCGTCGGCGGGCCGGGCGGGGTGTTCCGCGCGCCGCGCAACTGGTGGCTGCTCCGCAACCCGTTCCAGCCCTCGTGGGGCGAGCCCTACGTGGAGATCGCCGCGCGGATGCTGGCCGCGGTCGAGGCCGCGCGGGACGCCGCCCGCGGGCACGAGGCCGTGCTGGTCAGCCACCAGCTGCCGATCTGGACGGTCCGTCTGCACCTGGAGGGCCGTCGCTACCTGCACGACCCCCGCCGGCGCGAGTGCGCCCTGGCCAGCGTCACCTCGGTGAGCTACGACGGCGACAGGTTCGCCGGGATCAGCTACGCCGAGCCGGCCGGCGCCACCGATCCCGATGCGGTGCCGGGCGCATGAGGCGCGTCGTCCTCGCTCTCCTCGGGAGCGCGCTGCTGCTGGCCAGCTGCTCGACCGGCTCCGACCAGGTCGCGGTCAACAACGGCGGGGAGTTCCGCTTCGTCGAGGCCACCCCCGCCGGCGAGGTCATCCCGCCCGGCGAGCGGGCCGCCGCGCCGGAGTTCTCCGGCACGCTGCTCGACGGCGAGCAGTTCTCCTCCACGGAACTCGACGGTGACGTCGCCGTCCTCAACTTCTGGGCGCACTGGTGCGGGCCGTGCCGGCTGGAGTCGCCGGAGTTCCAGGAGGTCTACGAGGAGGTCCGCGCCGACGGCGTGCAGTTCCTGGGGCTGAACGTCAAGGACACCCAGCGGCTGGCGGAGGCCTTCGTGGAGCGGCACGGCCTCACGTTCCCGTCGCTGTTCGACCCCCGCAGCGAGGTGACGCTGGCCTTCCGGGACTTCCCGGCCACCGCCATCCCGTCGACGATCGTGCTCGACAGGGAGAGCCGGGTGGCGGCGGTCTATACCGGCGTCGTCACGCAGGACGACCTGCGGGCCGTGATCGACAGCATCCTGGCGGAGGAGGGCTGACGTGGGGGAGACCTTCGCCGACCTCGTCGTCGACGGGCCGCTCCTGGTCGCCGGGGCGGTCGCGGCGCTCGTCGGCCTGATCAGCTTCGCCTCGCCCTGCGTGCTGCCCCTGGTGCCCGGCTACCTCTCCTACGTCACCGGGCTGGTCGGATCGGGCGCCCGGCCGGTGGCCCCGGCTCCCTCCGGCGCGGGCGCGGGCGCGACCGCGGTGGCGGTGCGCGCCGACGACCGGGCTCCCCGCGGGCGCATGGTGCTGGGCGCGCTGCTGTTCGTGCTCGGGTTCAGCGCCGTCTTCATCACCTTCGCGACGGCGTTCGGCGGGCTCGGTCGGCTGGTCCTCCAGCACGCGCGCACCGTCGACGTCGTCTTCGGGTTGATCACCGTCGTCGTCGGCCTGGCCTTCCTCGGCTGGCTGCCGCTGCTGCAGCGCACCAAGAAGCTCTCGATCCGCCCGACCGCCGGCCTCGCCGGGGCGCCGCTGCTCGGCGTCGTCTTCGGCGTCGGCTGGACCCCCTGCCTCGGGCCGACCCTGGGCGCGGTCTACTCGCTGGCGATCAACGAGGGCTCGGCCGGGCGGGGCGCGCTGCTCGGGGTCGCCTACTGCCTCGGGCTGGGCGTGCCGTTCGTGCTGGTCGCGCTCGGCGCCCGCTGGGCGGTCGGGGCGACCGACTTCCTGCGCCGGCACGCCGCTGCGGTCACCCGCATCGGCGGCGCCGTCCTGGTCCTCATCGGGCTGCTGCTGCTCACCGGCGCCTGGTCGGAGATGATGCGCTGGCTGCAGGGGTGGCTGGCGGCCAACGGCCTCGCGGAGACGTCGCTGTGAGCGGACAGCGGCGGGAGCATCGCAGCGAGGAACGAGCGAGGAGCGGACCGGCGCGCGGGAGCGAACGGAGAGCATCGTGACGACCACCGCTCCGGCGCCGCCCGCGGCGCCGACCCCGCCCGCGCGCCCGTCCGTGGGCCGCCGGATCACCGGGGTGCTCCTGCACTGGTGGCGCCGGCTCACCGCGATGCGCACGGCCATCGTGCTGCTGTTCCTGCTGGCGCTGGCCGCGGTGCCGGGCTCGCTGCTGCCGCAGCGCTCCCTGTCGCAGTCCAACGTCCGGCAGTACTTCGCCGACCACCCGGACCTCGCGCCGATCCTGGACCGGCTCTACCTGTTCGACGTCTTCAGCTCGCCGTGGTTCGCCGCGGTGTACCTGCTGCTGTTCATCTCGCTCATCGGCTGCGTCGTGCCCCGCGCCCTCGAGCACTACCGCTCCCTGCGCTCGGCGCCCCCGCCGGCGCCGCGCAACCTGCTCCGGCTCCCCGACTCGGGCACGACGCCGACCGGGCTGGCACCGGACGCCGCGCTCGACGTCGTCGAGGAGGAGCTCCGGGTCCGCCGCTACCGGGTCGTCCGCCGGGAGGGGGAGGTCTCCGCCGAGAAGGGTTACCTCAAGGAGACCGGCAACCTGGTCTTCCACCTCTCGCTGGTGGCGCTCCTGCTCGGCCTGGCCGGCGGGAAGCTGTGGGGGTACGAGGGCAGCATCCTGGTCACCGAGGGGCAGGGGTTCTGCAACTCCTTCCAGCAGTACGACACCTACTCGGCCGGCCCGCTGATCGACAGCAGCGACCTCTCGCCCACCTGCGTGGACCTCGAGGCGTTCCGGGCCGAGTACGAGCCCGACCTGACCGCCTCCTCGTTCACCGCCGACATCCGCTACGGCGGCCCGGGCGAGGAGGGGCGGCCCACGACCATCGGCGTCAACGACCCGCTGCGCTTCGAGGGCGACCGGCTCTACGTCACCGGGCACGGGTTCAGCCCGACGTTCAGCGTCACGCTCCCCGACGGGACGGCGTACGAGGACATCACAGTGCCCTTCCTGCCCTCGAACCTGCAGACGATGGCCAGCGAGGGCGCCCTGAAGCTGCCCGACGTGGGCGCCGCCAGCGACGAGCAGCTCGCCCTCGAGGGGTTCTTCGCGCCCACCGGCCTCGTGCGGGACGGGGTGCTCACCTCGATCGACCCGCGCCCCCTGGACCCGCAGGTCGCGATCGTGGCCTACCAGGGCTACCTGGGCCTGGACTCCGGACTCCCGCAGTCGGTGTACTCGCTCGACGCCCGCCAGATCGAGCGCGGCAGCCTGACCGAGGCGGGTGCGGCCAACCTGTCCCCGGGGGAGTCCCTGACCCTCGACGACGGCACGGTGATCACCTTCAGCGGCGTCAAGGAGTTCGCGGCGATGCAGTACTCGCACGACCCCGGGCAGGTCTGGGTCCTGGTGTCCTCGATCGCCCTGCTCGCCGGCCTGCTCGCCCTGCTCCTGCTCCGGCGGGAGCGGGTGTTCGCCCGGGCGGCGCCCGCTTCCGACGGCGGCGGTACCGTGCTGACGCTGGCCTCGCTGACGCGGGGCAGCGGCGAGAGCGCACCCCGGTTCGCCGACCTCACCGATGACCTGAGGGCTGCGCTCGCCGCCCGCACCGCCCCGGACCCGGAGGGATCCCCGCGTGACTCCTGACCAGTCGCTCCTCGACCTGTCGGACACCTTGTTCTCGGTCAGCGTGGCGCTGTACTCCGTCGCGCTCGTCGCGTTCTGCGCGGAGCTCGCGTTCGGCCGCTCCCGCGCCGCCCGCCGCGAGCTCGTCGCCGCCGGGAACGGGCCGGCCGTCGACGTGTCCGCCGACGCCCCCGCCGACGGCGCCCCCCGCCGGGCGGAGCGGCTCGGCGTCCTGGGCCTCGGGCTGACCGTCCTCGCCGCGCTGGCGCACGCCGGCGTGCTCCTGTTCCGCGGGCTGGCCGTCGACCGGCTGCCCTGGGCCAACATGTACGAGTTCGCGACGGCGGTCGTGCTCGTCGCCGTCG
Organism: Blastococcus sp. CCUG 61487; assembly: GCF_005222955.1. Classification (GTDB taxonomy): domain Bacteria; phylum Actinomycetota; class Actinomycetes; order Mycobacteriales; family Geodermatophilaceae; genus Blastococcus. The sequence continues at coordinate 15,652 of NZ_LWUA01000296.1, forward strand.
TCGTCTACCTCGTGCTGGCGGTGCGCTCGCCCGCGGTGCGGCACATCGGCGTCTTCGTCCTGGCCCCCGTGGTGCTCGGCATGGTCGGGATCGGCCTGTTCCTCTACGTCGAGGGCGGCCCGCTGATCGCGGCGCTGCGGTCGAGCTGGCTGGCCATCCACGTGAGCGCCGCGATCATCGGCTTCGGCATCTTCCTGGTCAGCGGGATCGCCAGCGTGCTCTACCTGATCCGCCAGAAGGACGAGCAGAAGCCGGCCGAGGAGCGGGGGAGCGGGTTCGTCTCGCGGCTGCCGGACTCGTCGGTGCTCGACCGGCTGGCGCACCGCACCGCCGTCTTCGGCTTCCCGATCTGGACTTTCGCGGTCATCGCCGGGGCCATCTGGGCGGAGAGCGCCTGGGGCCGGTTCTGGGGCTGGGACCCCAAGGAGACCTGGTCGTTCATCGCCTGGGTCGTCTACGCCGGTTACCTGCACGCCCGGACGACGGCGGGCTGGCGCGGCCGGCCGGCCGCGTGGGTCAACGTCGTCGGCCTGGCCGTCATGATCTTCAACCTGACGTTCGTCAACCTGGTCTCCAGCGGCCTGCACAGCTACGCCGACGTCGGCTGATCGCTGGCCTCCCGTCGGACCGCCGTGCTTCCATGCAGGCATGTCCGAACCCCGTCGGCCGCGCTCCGGAGGTCTGCATGGGTAAGCACTCCGCGGCAGACCCCTCGGGGGTGGATCCGCTCGTGGCGGCCGCCCTCGCGGCCCGCATCCCCGGCACGCGGCAGCACGCCGAACCCGAGCGGCCCGGCCGCGAGGGGGAGGTGGGCTGGCCCGGGCCGCCGCGCGAGGGCGAGAGCCCGGGCTGGCCGGACGAGCCGGAGCCGGCCCGCGACGAGGAGCGGACCGGTGGCGAGGAGCGGACCGGTGGTGGGGAGACCGGCGGCGGTCAGTCCATGACCGGCGACGTCGGCCGGGTCGTGCACGAACCGCTCGTCAGCCGGCCCCGTCGGGGGTGGCGCCGGGTGCTCGGGGTGAGCCCCGCGGCTTGAGCGCCGGGGCCTCAGGTGGGGGAGCCGTCGTCCCGGCGGGTGCGGCGCTCGAGCTCCCGGAGGAACTCCGGGTCGTCGTCCGGTGCGACGGGACGGGTGGGCCGCTGCGGACGCGGCGGCCTCGGCGGGCGGGGCGCGCGCAGACCGCCGCCCGGGCTGCCCGGGTTGGCTGCCGCTCGCATGACCAGTGCGATCACCACGATCGCGACCACGAGCACCACCAGGAAGATCACGGTCCCACCCCCTCGTCCGCACCCAGCGTACGACCGCGGCGATACTCGGGGGGAATCGAGCACACGGGGACCGGTGGGACACCGGTCGCCGGGAGGACGGAGACGCCGCCATCGACGCCGTGGACCGGCACCTGATCGAGCTGCTGCGCGCCAACGGCCGGGCCAGCTACGCCGAGCTCGCCCGGCAGGTCGGCCTCTCCTCGCCCGCCGTGACCGAGCGGGTGGGCAAGCTCGAGGCCGCCGGGGTCATCACCGGGTACCGGGCCGTCGTCGACCCGGCGTCGGTGGGCCTGGACGTCACCGCGCTCATCGGCGTCATCGAGAGCGACTCCGTGGACGACACCGGTCTCGAGGCGGCGATGCGCGAGGTCGCCGGGATCGAGGACTGCTGGCGGGTGGCCGGCAGCGAGGGCTACGTGCTCAAGGTGCGTGTGGCGGACATCCCGGCACTGGAAGCCACCGTCAACGCGTTGAACCGCATCAGAGGGGTGGCGCGCACCCGCACCACCGTCGTGCTGTCGACGAAATGGGAGGGCCGGCATGGCTGAGCAGGACCCGGCACGGGCCGGACGACCGATGACCCCCGCGGGCGGGCCGGCGACGCCGCCGAGCGTGCTGCCGTGGCTGGTCATGTACACGGTGGGGCGGCTGGGCATCTTCGCCGCCCTCACCCTGGTGCTGCTGTGGGTCGGCCTGCCGCTGTTCACCAGCATGCTCTTCGGCCTGCTGCTGTCCATGCCGATCGCCTACGTGCTGCTCCGTCCGTCGCGGGAACGGCTCAACGAGGGGCTGGTCGCCCGCCAGGCGGCCCGCCGGGCGGAGAAGGAGCAGCTCCGCTCCCGGCTCAGCGGCGAGCAGCCGCCCGCCTGACCCTCACCCGCTCAGGGCCAGACCGGCGCCCAGCAGCACGCCGGTGACCAGCGTGAGCCGGCCGGTACCGGCGAGCGCCCCGATGAGGGCCGGGCCGCGCCCGCCGCCGAGCACCGTCCGCACGGGGCCGACGGCGAGCGGCACGGCGAGCAGGGTGAGCAGGACCGGCGGCCGCACGATGCCGACGGCCACGACCACGAGCCCCGCGACGACGATCAGCCCGGCGAACAGCAGCCGGGTGGCCCGCTCGCCCAGCAGCACGGCGAGGGTGCGCTTGCCGGATCGGGCGTCGCCCTCGATGTCGCGCAGGTTGTTGACCACGAGGATCGCGACGATCAGCAGGCCCACGGGGACCGAGACGGCGAAGGCCAGGCCCGGCAGCGTGCCGGTCTGCACGTACGTGGTGCCGACGACGGCGACCAGCCCGAAGAAGACGAAGACGAAGACCTCGCCCAGCGCCCGGTAGCCGTAGGGGATCGGCCCGCCGGTATAGGTCCAGGCGGCGAGGATGCAGACCGCGCCCACTGCCACGAGCCACCAGCTCGACAGGGCGGCCAGGGCCAGCCCGGCGACCGCCGCGACGGCGAACGAGAGGACGGCGGCCCGCAGCACCGCCTCGGCCGAGGCGGCTCCGCTGCCGACCAGCCGCATCGGGCCCACCCGGTCGGCGTCGGTGCCGCGCCTGCCGTCGGAGTAGTCGTTGGCGTAGTTGACCGCGACCTGCAGGGCCAGCGCCACGACCAGGGCCAGCAGCGCCGGGCCGGGCCGGAAGCCGTCGAGGGCGGCCGCCGCGCCGGTGCCCACGAGCACCGGTGCCACGGCAGCCGGCAGCGTCCGGGGGCGGGCGCCGGCCAGCCACTGGGTGGGGGTGGCCATCAGACCTCCGGGATCAGGGCGGCGACCGCGCGGCGGTCCGGCTTGCCGGTGTGCAAAGTGGGGACGGCGTCCAGCAGGTGCACCTGCCGGGGGGCCGAGGGCGGGCCGAGCCGCTCGCCGACCCAGCGGCGCAGCTCGGTCGGCTGGGGGACGCGACCGGCGGTGGGGACGACGGCGGCGACCACCCGCTGCCCCCACTCCGGGTCGGGGCGGCCCAGGACGACGGCGTCGGCGACGTCGGGGTGCTCCCGCAGCACCGCCTCCACCGCCGCGGGAGCCACGTTCACCCCGCCGCTGATCACCACGTCGTCGAGTCGCCCCAGCACGCTGAGCCGTCCGTCGGCCTCGATCCGGCCGGCGTCCCGGGTGCGGAACCAGCCGCCGGCGAACGCCGCCGCCGTTCCCTCGGGATCGAGCCGGTAGCCGGAGGCGAGGACGGGTCCGCCGAGCTCGATGTCCCCACCGTCGGTCACGCGCGCTCGGACGCCGTCCAGCGGCACCCCGTCGTAGACGCACCCACCGGCGGTCTCGGTCATGCCGTAGGTCGTGACCACGCGGACGCCGGACCCCCGTGCCCGGTCCAGCACCGCCGGATCGGTGGCCGCACCGCCGACGAGGATCGCGTCGAAGCTGCGCAGCGCGTCGGGCTCGGCGTCCAGGAACCGGCGCAGCTGGGTGGGGACCATCGAGGTGTACCGGCGCTCCCCGGCGGGCAGTCGCGCGACCGCTGCCGCCAGGGGCTCGCCCTTCGCCAGCACGACGGCGGCGCGGCCGGCGAGCTCGCTGCGGGCCAGCACCTGCAGCCCGGCGATCGCCGACACCGGCAGGGCGAGCAGCCAGCTGCCCGGCCCGCCGAGCCGGGCGAGGGTGGCGGTCGCCGAGGCCCGGATCGCGTCCGCGGACAGGAGCACCCCGCGGCCGGAGCCGGTCGACCCCGAGGTCACCACCACGAGGTCGGCGCCGTCCTCGAGCGGCTCGTCGGGGCGGAGCACCGCTCGGGCCGCGTCGACGGCCGCGGCCGGGCCCGCGGGGAGGACGGCCAGCGGCCGGTCGCCGTCGAGCGCCGCGCGCACGTCGGCCTGCGTCAGCTCGGCCGCCGGGACGAGGGTGAGGTGCCGGGCCACGAGGGTCGAGCGTACGGCCGGGAGGGGGCCCCGGAGGGACCGGTGGCCCGTCGGCCCCGGTGCAGGGGCCCGGCGCGAGCCTGCGAGGGCCGGGAGCGCCGGGGTCCTTATCTACAGTGACCGGCGTGATCCCGGACCCGGTGCTCGAGACGCGGGTGTACTCGTTCCCGATGCGCACCCGCTTCCGCGGCATCGACGTGCGGGACGGCGTGCTGCTGCGCGGTCCGGCCGGCTGGGGCGAGTTCTCGCCGTTCTGGGACTACGACGTCGAGGAGAGCCGCCGCTGGTGGGCGGCGGCGGTCGAGGCGGCCACCGTGGGCTGGCCCGCGCCGGTGCGCGACTCGGTTCCCGTCAACGTGACGGTGCCCACCGTGGACGCCGAGCGGGCGCACGCGATCGCATCGGCGTCGGGCTGCCGCACCGCCAAGGTGAAGGTGGCCGAACCGGGGCAGACCGAGGCCGACGACCTCGCCCGCGTCGAGGCGGTGCGCGACGCGCTGGGTCCTGGCGGTGCGATCCGGGTCGACGCGAATGCCGCCTGGGACATCGACACCGCCGCCGCCCGGATCCGCGCCCTCGATGCCGCGGTGGGGCTGGAGTACGTCGAGCAGCCGTGCCCGACGCTGCCGGAGCTGGCCGCGCTGCGCCGGCGGATCGACGTGCGGGTGGCCGTCGACGAGGGCGTGCGGCGCTCGGACGACCCGCTCGCGGTGGATCTGCGCGAGGCGGGCGACGTCGTCGTCCTCAAGGTGCAGCCGCTGGGCGGCGTGCGGGCGGCGCTGCGGGTGGCCGAGGCGCACGGCCTGCCGTGCGTGGTCTCCTCGGCGCTGGAGAGCTCGGTCGGGATCGCCGCGGGCGTGGCGCTCGCCGCGGCCCTGCCGGAGCTGCCGTTCGCCTGCGGGCTGGCGACGGTCGCGCTGTTCACCGACGACGTGACCAGCGCGCCGCTGCTCCCCGTCGACGGCGCGCTGCCCGTCGTGCGGCCCGAGCCGGACCGGATCGACGCGGTGGCCGCCGACGACGGGACCGCCGCCCGGTGGGCGGCCCGCGTGGCCGCGGTGTCGGCGGCGTGAACCCCTCGACCGCGTTCGCCCGCGTCCTCGTCGACGAGCTGCTGCGGGGTGGGGTCACCGACGCCGTCCTGGCGCCGGGGTCCCGGTCGGCGCCGGTCGCGCTGGCCCTGGCCGCGGCCGAGCGGGCGGGCCGGCTGCGGCTGCACGTGCGGATCGACGAGCGGACGGCGGCGTTCCTGGCCCTCGGGCTGGCGAAGGCGTCGGGCCGGCCGGTGCCGGTGCTCACCACCTCCGGGACAGCGGCCGCGCACCTGCACGCCGCGGTGCTCGAGGCCGACGCGTCGGGAGTCCCGCTCCTGGCGCTGACCGCCGACCGGCCGCCGGAGCTGCGGTCCACCGGGGCGAACCAGACCATCGAGCAGGCCGGCCTCTACGGCGGCGCGGTGCGGTGGTCGGCCGACGTCGGCGTGCCGGAGGCCGGGCGGGAGGCGGAGCAGAACCGCTACTGGCGCTCCCTGGTGGCCAAGGCGCTGATCACCGCGACCGGCGCGCTGTCCGGCGATCCCGGTCCGGTGCAGCTGAACCTCGCGCTGCGCGATCCGCTCATGCCCGGTGGCGAGGACGAGCGCGCGCTGGACGGCCCCTGGGCCGGCCGCCCCGGTGGTGCGGCGTGGACCGCGGCCGGCGCGCCGACCTCCGCCTCGTCCGGGCCGTCGCCGTTCCGGCAGCGGACGCTCGTCGTCGCCGGGGACGGCGACCTGCTGGCCGGCCGCGTCGCGGCCGAGCAGGCCGATGCCAGCGGCTGGCCGGTGATCGCCGAGCCGTCGAGCGGGGCGTGGTCGGCCGACGGCGTGCGGGCTGGAGCGCTGCTGCTGGGCGCGCCCGAGTGGCTGGCCGAGCGCCGACCGGAGCGGGTCGTCGTCGTCGGGCGACCGACGCTGTCGCGGCCGATCGCCGCGCTGCTCGCCGATCCCCGGGTCGAGGTCGAGACGGTGCACCGTGGACCTCGCTGGCCCGACGCCGGGCGGTCCGCGACCCGGGTCGCCGCCGGTTTCCCGGGCGGCGGCCCGGGGGAGGGCGGAACCGTCGACCTCGGCTGGTTGCGGGAGTGGCGTTCGGCGTCCGACCGCGTCGGCGCGGCCGTCGACGCCGTCATCGACGCGCGTCCGGAGCTGACCGCCGCCCGGGCCGCCCGGGATGTGGTGGCGGCGCTGCCGTCGGGTGCGCTGCTGGTCGTCGGTTCGTCCACGCCGATCCGGGACGTCGACCGCCTCGCGGCTCCGCGGGCGGACCTCACCGTGCTGGCCAACCGGGGCGTGGCCGGCATCGACGGCACGATGTCCACGGCGATCGGTGCGGCCCTGGGCCACGGCGGCCCGGCGGTCGCGCTGATGGGCGACCTGACCTTCCTGCACGACCTCACCGGCCTGCTGACCGGCGAGGGCGAACCGGTGCCCGACCTGACGGTGGTCGTGCCGGACAACGACGGGGGCGGCATCTTCGCCCAGCTCGAGCCGGGGGAGGACCGGTACGCCGCCGACTACCGCCGGGTCTTCGGCACCCCGCACGGCCGCGACCTGGTCGCCGTCGCCCGCGGACTGGGCTGGGCCGCCTCGCTCGTGACGACTCCCGACGAGCTGCGCGACGCCGTGGTGCTCGGCGGTCCCCGGGTGGTCGTGATGCGCACCGACCAGCGCGCCGAGGCGCAGCTGGCCAGGGAGCTGCGAGCGGCCGCCGCGGCGGCACTGGCCTGACCACCCGGCGCCTGCACGGGAGTACCCGGCACGCCGGTGGCTCCCACGAGGACCGGGTGTGGGGCCGTGCGTCCTAACGTGTCGACGAGACGGCGGCCGCCGGACGAGGGGAGTACAGACATGTCGGGACGCTTCTGCGCCGGCTGCGGTGCGGCCGCGGGTCCCGAGCTCCGCTTCTGCGGGTCCTGCGGTGCTGCACTGCCGGCTGCCGTCCCGGATCCGTCCTCCCCGGTGAGCGACTGGGCGAGCGACTCGGAGGGCGACAGGGAGGGCGACAGGGAGGAGCGAGGTCGACGTCCCCTGGTCATCGCCGCCGTGGGCCTGGCCGCGCTGCTCGCGATGGCGGGCGGGTACGTCGCCGCGGACTGGGCCTTCGGGAGGGACGACGCGGCCGCCGCCGACGAGCAGCACGACGGCGGGTCGTCGACGGCGACGCCGGGGCGTCCGGGCAGCGACGACCCCGTGGCACCCCGGTCGGTCACGGCCTCCTGCCAGGCCCCACCCGGCGTCGACGCCGCCAACGTGCCGGTCACCTACGAGCCGGCCAACACCCTGGACGGCATCGGCGGCACCGCCTGGCGCTGCGCCGGGTCGGCGGTCGGCGAGCAGCTGGTCTTCGACTTCGGCCGGCCGGTGACGATCGCCTCGGTGGGGCTCGTGCCCGGCTACGACAAGGTCGATCCGGTCGACGGGACCGACAGGTTCGGCGAGAACCGCACCGTGACCGCGGTGACCTGGCGCTTCGACGGCGGAGCGAGCCACCGGCAGGAGATCGCCGCACCCGGCCGGGCGATGGCGCGGAGCCGGTTGGATGCGCCGGTCACCACGTCGCGGCTGGTGCTGGAGATCGCGCGGACCGGCAACGACGGCGCGGTGCGGGACTTCACGACGATCAGCGACGTGGCGTTCACCGGCTCGGACTGAGCTCCCGGGCGGGTCAGCCGGCGAGGAAGCGGGTCACCGCCGTCGCGAGCGCGTCGGCGATCCGCGCCCGGCCGGCGGGGTCGGTCAGCAGCGCGGCGTCGCCGTCGTGGCGGAGGTTGCCCGCTTCCAGCATGACCGCCGGCACGGAGGCCCGGTTCAGCGTGCCCAGGTCGGTGCGTTCGTGCAGGCCGGCGGTCCCGACGTAGGAGGCCGGCTCGAGGCCGGCCTCGACGAGCGCGTCCCGGACCATCGCGGCCGCCTGGGCGCTGGGGCCAGCCGTCTCGTCGGTCCAGCCGGCGCGCAGCCCCGGGTGGATGACGTGGAACCCGTGGGCGGTGCCCGCCACCCCGTCGGCGTGCAGCGACAGCAGCAGCGCGGCGCTCTCACGGGTGGCGACCGCCGCCCGCTCGTCGATGCACGGACCCCAGCCGGCGTCCTCCTGCCGGGTGAGCACGACGCGGGCGCCGAGCGCCTCCAGCCGCGGGCGGACCTCCTGGGCGAGCAGCCAGTTCACCGTCGCCTCGGGCACGCCGGCGTCCGTCGCAGTGCCGGTGGTGTTGCAGGCCTTGGGAAAGCCACCGGCGTCGACCAGCCGGTCGATCTGCGCGGGATGCCGGCCGTTGTCCCGGTTGTGCCCGGGGTCGAGGACGACGGTGCGGCCGGCCAGCGGCAGGGGTCGTGGCTCGGGCTGTGGCTCTGGCCGGGGTGTGGGGGACGGCGTGCCGGTGGGAGAGGCCGCGGGCGCCGGCGCAGCGCCGTCGCGGACCGCCACCGCGACCGCCGCGGAGCCGGCGACGAGCACGAGCAGCAGCAGGAACACCCAGCGCCTGCCGCGCCGCGGCCGGCCCGCCGTGCCCAGCGACGCGCTCCTCAGCCCTCGAGCGCGGCCTGAAAGGCGGCGAACTTGCTCTGCGTCTCCGCCAGCTCGGCGGCCGGCTCGGACTCGGCGACGATGCCGCAGCCCGCGAACAGCCGAGCACCGCCGTCGGCGGTGAGCTCGGCGCAGCGCAGCGCCAGGCCGAACTCACCGTCGCCACGGGCGTCCAGCCAGCCGACGGGTCCGGCGTACCGGCCGCGGTCCATGCCCTCGAGCTCGCCGATGAGCGCCGCGGCGTCGGGCGTCGGGGTGCCGCAGACCGCGGCGGTCGGGTGCACGGCGCCGACCAGCTCCAGGAGTCCGGCCGCGCGGCGCTGGGTGCCGGTGACGTCGGTGGCCAGGTGCCGCACGTTGGCCAGGGTCAACAGCTCCGGCTCGGCCGGGGCGGCCAGCTCGTCGCAGTAGGGCCGCAGCGCGTCCACCAGCGAGTCGACGGCGAGCGCGTGCTCGGAGCGGTCCTTGGCCGAGCCCAGCAGCGCGGCGGCCAGCCGGTCGTCCTCGGCGCCGGCACCGCGGGGAGCGGTGCCGGCCAGCACGCGGGAGGAGAGCCGGCGGCCCTCGCGGCGCAGCAGCAGCTCCGGGGTCGCCCCGAGCAGGCCGTCGACGGCGAAGGTCCAGCAGTCCGGGAACCGCTCGGCGAGCCGGCGCAGCAGCCGCCGCGGGTCGAGGGGAGGTTCGGCCGAGACCAGCAGGTCGCGCGCCAGCACGACCTTGTCGAGCTCACCCGCCACGATCCGCGCCACGGCCGACTCGACGGCGGCGCACCAGCTGGCGGGGTCGAGCGCGCCGTCGGCGTAGCGCAGCCGGGGCGCGGGCCCGTCGACGGAGGTCGGGGACAGCGGCCCGTCGGGCATCGCGTTGCCGACAGCGGTGATCCAGCCGACGCCGTCCCGGCGGCCGACGACGACCTGCGGGACGACGAACACCGACGTCCCGGCCTCCGGGTCGAAGGCGATGCTGGCGAAGCAGACCGGTCCGGAGCCGGGGACGGCGAGGTCGTCGACGACGTCGAGGTCGGCGACGTACTCCTCCCACCAGGCCGCGGCCTCGGCCAGGGCCGACGGCCCGGTCACCTCGAGACGAGTTGCCTCGCCCCAGCCGACGAGCCCCTCGCCGCGGCGGACCCAAGAAAGGCCCGAGGTCGAGGGGAGGAGGGCGAGCAGCGCGGCCCCGCTGTCGTCCCGGACCGTGGTGACGGCGCGCGCAGCCGCCGGTCGGGAGGTCAGGGCAGGCGCGGGCACCTCTCCAGACTAGGCGACGGCGCCGGACGTCCCCGGTCGCTCGCGGGGCTCGCCAGGGCAGCCCGCGGTCCCCGACGTAACCTTCCGGCGTGACGGACCGGCGAGACACCACCCAGGCCACCGGTGTGCGGGCGGGGCTGGACAAGCAGCCCTCCGAGGTCGCCGCGATGTTCGACCGGGTGGCGCGGCGCTACGACGTCACCAACACCGTGCTGTCCGGCGGGCTGGACGCCTCGTGGCGGCGGGCCACCCGGGAGGCGCTGGGCGCCCGGCCGGGGCAGACGGTGCTCGACGTCGCAGCCGGGACCGCGGTCTCCACCGTGGAGCTGGCCTCCGGTGGCGTGCACGCGATCGCCTGCGACTTCTCCCAGGGCATGCTGCGGGCCGGCGCCTCCCGCCCGGTGCCGAAGGTGGCCGGTGACGCGATGGCGCTGCCGCTGGCCGACGAGAGCGTCGACGGCGTCGTCATCTCCTTCGGGTTGCGCAACGTGGCCGATCCCGACGCCGCGCTGCGCGAGTTCCGCCGGGTGACCAGGCCCGGCGGGACGCTCGTGGTCTGCGAGTTCTCCAGCCCCACCTGGGCGCCGTTCCGCACCGTCTACATCGAGTACCTGATGCGTGCGCTGCCGCGCATCGCCCGGGCGGTGAGCAGCAATCCCGAGGCCTACGTCTACCTGGCCGAGTCGATCCGGGCGTGGCCCGACCAACCGGCGCTGGCCGGGCGCCTGCAGGACGCCGGCTGGCGAGAGGTCGCCTGGCAGAACCTCACCGGGGGCGTCGTCGCCCTGCACCGGGGCCGCCGGGTCTGACCCCGTCGGCGTCTCGGCCGTGGAGCCGGGAGCGCGAGAATTGTCGTAGGTCGAACGTACGTTCTATCCATGACGACGACCGGTGCCGAGAGCCCCCCGCTGGGGGACGGCCTGGTCGGGCTGCTGCTGTCCCGAGGGCCGTCGATCGAGCGGTTGCCGGTCGAGGTGCTGTCACCGGAGCAGGCGGCCGCGGAGCTGGAGCGGGTGCAGGCCCGCAAGGCGATGGACGCCGCCTACGAGGCCGAGTTGGTGATGGTGCTGGCTGCCGCCCGCCCGGACACCGACGACCCTCCGCCCGGTCATCCCGGCGCCCGGCGTCGCGGCAGCGGCTCACCCGTACCGGGCACGTCCGAGTTCTTCCCCGACGAGCTCGCCGCGGTGCTGAACTCCGCTCGCGCCTACGCGACCGGCGTGGCCTCGGACGCCTACCAGCTGGTCGAGCGCATTCCGGCGGTGCACGCCGAACGTGCCGCCGGCCGGTTGGATCCGTATCGGGCGCGGGTGTTCGCCGACGTCCTCGGAACCGCGTCGGACGAGGTGGTGGCGGTGGTGGTGCCCGCGGTGTTGCCCACCGCGGCCGGGCTGTCGTCTGGGGTGCTGCGCAAGCGGCTGATCGCTGCCGCGGTCGCCGCCGACGAGGAGTTCGCCGAGCAGCGGCGCGTCGAGGCCGAACGGCGTGCGGCGGTGCGCACCTACGCGACCGCCGACGGGATGGCGGTGCTGGCCACCGAGCTGCCCGCGCCGGTGACCGCGGCGATGTGGTCGAGGATCGATCGGGCCGCACAGCTGGCCCGCGCCAGCGGGGACGATCGTCCGATCGACCTGCTGCGCGCCGAAGCCCACGCCGCGATGGTGCTGCAACCTGGCGACCCGGACCGGCCGGCCTGCACCGCGCACCTCGAGATCACCGCACCCCTGTCCGCCCTCCGTACCCCAGGCCGGCACGCAGCGGCTGACCCCACTGCCACTCCGGCTGCTGCGGTGGCGCGGGCGGCCGCCGGCGGCTGCACCCCGACCGTGGGGCGCATGCCGATCACCGCGGCACACCTGCGCGAACTGCTCTCCCAGCTGGACGCGCTCGGCGTCCAGGCGCCGGCGGGCGGCAGCCTCGCGGTGGCGATCACCGGCGACGACGGCCGCCTGCTGGCCACCGGCACCGCCGCCGACCTGGCCCGCCTCGCCTCCCGCGGATGCCCCACCCACGGCGCCACCGCCCGCTGCGACTGCCC